>NZ_JADPKQ010000386.1:0-6888 GCF_023074015.1 Bradyrhizobium sp. 142 | reverse complement strand
TCGTCTGCTCATCGTCTCTCCTGATTCGCGGGCCTATCGTGCCCGTCGTCAGGCAGAAACTCCACTTAACGTCCTGTGCAGATTTCCGGAGCCGGCTCTCCGTCCCTTCTCCCCTTGTGGAAGAAGGTGGCATAGGGGCCTTCGGCCGCCGTTCTAAGCACGCCGATGCCTTGCATCGGCCATGCCGCCGGATGAGGGGTTCTATCCTCGCATTCACCGCGAGACGTTCATTCCCGGAGACAACCCCTCACCCGTCTCGCCGCTGCGCGGCGAGCCACCCTCTCCCACGAGGGGAGAGGGAAAATCATCTACTCCATCATCTCCCACAGACGATGCGTGAGCACGCCGGCACGCTTCTCGATCGCGGCCGCTGCATCGAGTGCGAGGTCCTCGCGATAGCGGCCGGCGATGAGCTGCACACCGATCGGCTTGCCGTCGTGCAAGGCCACCGGCACCACCGCGCCAGGCAGGCCCAGTACGTTGATCGCGGAGATGAAGCGGATCTCGCCCCAGAAGATCTCGCGGACGCGCTCGGCGCTGATTGTGTCCTCGCGCGGGCCCGGCGTCGGCTTCACCGTGGTCGGCGCCAGCACGACCGGATACTCCTCGAAGAATAATTGCCAGGCACGGATATGGCCGCTGCGCGCGGCGGTGGCGCGCATCCAGGCGGGAAGATCGAGCACGCTCGCCTTGGCCTTCATGCCGTTCCACGCCTTGTGGAAGTCTTCCGAAGTCACCTTCAGCATGCCGGCTTCCAGCATCACCACCGTCTCGTTGGTGATGATGTCGCACCAGGTCTGCCAGACGCCGTTGATGTCGGGCACATCGACCTCGCTGACGCGATAACCGGACCGCTCGAGATGATCGGCGGCTTGGCGCAGCGCCGCGGCGACCTGCGGATCCACATCCATGTCCTCGGGGATCTTGGCGAGCGCGACCTTGATCGGCCGCTTCGGCTTCGGCCCGACCAGCGGCGCCGGCACCCACCAGGGGTCGCGCGGATCACGCTGGCTCATCACCTCCAGCGCGAGGCGAACGTCACCGACGTGGCGGGCGAGCGGCCCCTGCGCCGACATCAGATGCGCCAGCATCGGCCGCTCCGCGGTAGCGCTTCCGTTGAAGGCGGGAATGCGCCCCTGCGTCGGCTTGATGGTGGCAACGCCGTTGCAATGCGCCGGCCAGCGCAGCGAGCCGCCGATGTCGTTGCCATGCGCGATGGTGCCGATGCCGGCGGCGACCGCCGAGCCTGCGCCGCCCGAGGAGCCGCCGCAGGTGATGTTCGGATCCCAGGGATTGAGCGTCAGCCCGTGCAGCGGATTGTCGGTGAAGCCGCGAAAGGAGAATTCCGGCGTATTGGTGAGGCCGAGGACGATCGCGCCGGCTTTCTTCAGGTTGCGCACCACCGGTGCGTCTGACGGCGCGACGAGGTCCTTGTTGGAAGGAACGCCGTTGAAATTGGGCCGGCCTTCGTAGTCGACGTTCTCCTTGATGGTGATGGGAACGCCGTGCAACAAACCAAGCTCGCCGCCCTTGGCGCGCTGCTTGTCGGCCGCATGCGCAGCCTTCAACGCTTCCTCGCCGAGATCGACGACGACCGCACTCAGTTGGGGATTGACGGCGCGCATCCGATCCAGATGCGCTTCGACGGTCTCGACCGCAGAGATTGCGCCGGCGCGGATCGCTGCCGCGGTCTCCACCGCCGACCATTGCCATGCCGGCCCCTTCGGGCGGCGCGCCGCGGTCGGTTTGCGTGGTGAGGACTGCTTTCCGATCCCTTTGACCGTCTTCTTCGCCGCCTTCCTGCCTGTCTTCTTCGCTGCCTTGGCAACGGCGCCCTTGCGGGCGGCGCTCGTCCTGCTCGACGTCTTCGCTACTTGTTTCGAAGCGCTTTTCTTCTTGGTCGCCGCCTTCTTCGCCACGTCGCATTCTCCTGAAATTGCGCGGCGAAGTTACGGACAGCGCGTCACCGTGTACAGACGCGTTTCTGCATGGGGCGTTGTCATGCTTCTTACTCGGCGGGGCATGCCGCGACTGCGGCCTGCGTGCGGTCAAGCCGGAGGCTCCACAGCGCCAGCACGAGGCCGACCGCCGTAATCCCCGCCGCGACCAGCGGCAGTGCGGAGAGGCCGAGCCCGCGGTCGATCGTGAGACCGCCCGCCCAGGCGCCAACCGCGTTGCCGAGATTGAACGCGGCGATGTTGAGGCTCGAGGCGAGCGTCCGGCCGCTGGAGCCGGCCGCTTCCAGCACGCGAAGCTGGAGCGGCGCGACCGTTGCGAACGCGGCGATGCCAAGCAGCAGGATGAGCGCAATGGCGAGGAGCTTGATCGACAGCACGGCGGCAAGACCAAGCAGCACGGTGGCAAGCGCGGCGAGCGTGCCGATCAGCGCGCGCGCGAGCCCGCGATCGGCGAGCTTGCCGCCAGCCACATTGCCGATCGCAAGGCCAACGCCGAACACCAGCAGGATCGGCGAGACCGCCGCTTCCGAAAAGCCGGTGAAGCGCGTCAGGATCGGCTGGACGTAGGTGATCACGACGAACAGGCCGGCGAAGCCGAACACGGTCATGGCAAGGCCGAGCAGAACCTGCGGACGGCCGAGCACCGAGACTTCCTCGGCGAGCGAGATCGGCTTGTCGCCGTTGCCGACATGGCCAGGCACCAGCGCCGCGACCACCGCAAAGGCGACCACGCCGATCACCGTCACCGCCCAGAACGCCGCGCGCCAGCCCAGCATCAGGCCGAACCAGGCGCCGAACGGCACGCCGAGCAGGGTTGCGACCGTGAGACCAATGAACATGGTCGATATCGCGGAGGCCCGCTTGTCCTCGGCAACGAGACTGGTTGCCACAACCGAGCCGACACCGAAAAAGGTGCCGTGGGCGAGCGAGGTCAGTACTCGCGCCGCCATCAACAATTCGTAGTTCGGCGCCAGCGCACAAGCCGCATTGCCGATGGTAAAGATTGCCATCAGCGCCAGCAGCACCGTCTTGCGCGGCATTCTACGTGTGGCCAAGGTCAGCACCGGGGCACCGACGAACACGCCGAGCGCATAGCCGGAGATCAAGAAGCCTGCGACCGGCACGGAGACATGCATGTCGGCGGCGACCTGAAGCAGCAGGCCCATGATGATGAATTCGGTGGTGCCGATGCCGAAGGCACCGGCAGTGAGGGCGAGGACGGCGGCAGGCATGCATGGCTCCGATGAATGGGCAGGAGCCGCGCAGATAGAAGCCGCGCGGCAAAACCATTAGGATGTCCGCAATCCAATCATTTGTGACGTGAATTCAACATGGCCCGTTTCGACACCAACCGTTCCGCTGAGATGGAAGTTTTTGTCGGCGTCGTCGACCTCGGCGGCTTCACCCAGGCTGCGCGAAAACTGCGCTTGACGCCGTCGGGGGTGAGCAAGCTGATCTCGCGGCTGGAGGTGCGGCTCGGCACGCGGCTGATCAACCGCACCACCCGCAAGCTCACGCTGACGGAAGAAGGCCAGGCCTTTTACCAGCACGCCGTGCGCATCCTCGCCGAGATGGAGGAGGCTGAGCGCGAGGCCGCCTCAGGCGCTGCGCCGCGCGGCCGCCTCACGGTCAACAGCAACATTCCCTTCGGCATGCTGCATGTTATGCCGCTGATCCCGCGCTTCCTGGAACAACATCCCGACGTCACGCTCGATCTCGTGCTGACCGACACGCTGATCGACCTGATGCAGGAGCGCGCCGACGTCGCCATCCGTGTCGGCCCCTTGCGAGCCTCACGCCTTGTCGCGCGAAAACTCGGCACCAGCCGCATGGTCGTGGTCGGCGCGCCGGATTATCTGACCCGCTTCGGCACGCCGAGGACGCCGGCGGATCTTTCCGATCACCGCGGCATCGGCTGGACCTTTCCGCGCTCGATCCGCGCCTGGCCGTTCAAGCGCGGCGAGCGCACCGAGGAAGCCGCACCGCCGCCTGCCGCCCGGGCCAGCGACGGCGAAGCCGCCCGCCGCCTCACCCTCGGCGGCGTCGGCCTCGCCCGCCTCGCCCTCTTCCACATCGGCCCCGACATCGAAGCCGGCCGTCTCGTGCCGGTTCTCCAGAGTTACAATCCCGGCGACCGCGAAGACATCCACGCCGTCTATGTCGGCCACAGCGCACCCCTCCCCGCGCGCGTCCGCGCGTTCATCGATTTTCTGGCAGAGCATGTGCGGGTCAGCGACCCGGCGCTGAAGCGGGCGGGCGATGGGAGGTGGAGGGTGGTGGGATCAGGCTGATGGCGGACAGCGTATCAGTCAATCCCCATTGAAAGATCATGCATTTTCGACCTTTGTAGACCAAAATCCACCGTTTGAACTACCTCCGAAAGTGGGAGTTCGCCTTCGACAAAGCCTGTCCCGTCCACTGGACCGTCATCGACAAGCCAACCAGTTCCTCTGCTCGATGCCTCCTCATCATTCGGACGCGATCCTGATGCGCCAAGAGCTTCGACGAATGACGAAAAGATCAAAAAGCTGTCCAGGGAGACCATCCGGAACCAGCGCTCCTCTCACGGCCATCGCGTCTTGATCGTGTTCGCGATCAGGACAAGCCAACGTCGGACCTGCGTAAAAATCAGAAATTCATCATGAACACGTTGCTGAGCACGCCGGCCGAGCATGTCGCGCTTCCAGGGATCTCTCAGCAATGCATCAAGCGTGGTCGCGATCTCGTGCGGATCCTCCGGATTCGTTACCAGACATCCATCCAAGTCGGAACGTATCTGCTGCCGGAGCCCTGCGGCATTCGATCCCAAGACAGCCGCGTGCTTCCACATAGCTTCCGTCGCGGTCAACCCGAACCCCTCTTGCAATGAGTTCTGCGCCACGATGTCCGAACAGCGCTGAAGCGCATTAACGAGCAGCGCGTTGTGCTTCGCCGAGTTCATAGGCAGCAAGATGATCGCGATGTCGTCTTGGAATTTTGGCTCTAAGCCCACATAGGCGTTGCAGAGTTTGGGCCAGCACCTCCTTGCCCTCCGGATCGTCCTCGACCGATGCGGGATCGGGACCTGCTAAGACCAGGCGAGCCAATTGCACTGAGTGTCGATGCCGCTCGCCCAGGCCAGTTTTGTTCTCCAGATCGCGCTTCAGGCTCACGAAACCGTTCATCAGCGGGAGAAAGCCCTTCAATCGATCCCAGCGCGAGATCTGGGTTACGATCGGACGATAGAGAAGTCCGATATCCTCCGGCTCTATAGCAGGCGCCCAGCTCCCGTCGCGCTGGAGCCGTTCCGCTGGTTTGGGGAATGGCGGCGTTAGCATCGGACCGGGCGGACGGATCAGGGCGCCGTTGACAAGGATGCCGACAAGCTTGTGGACCGATAGATCCCGGTTCTTATGGGTGAGCGGGTCGATGGCCGGATGTATGATCGTTGCCCGTCCGGTGAGGCAGCCGGGAATGTATTCTGGGGCCGTGAACACAGCCTGATCGTAGGCGGATGCGCATGCGTCAAGGAAGGTCCACGCCGCGCGGGTCTCAGGTGTTTTCCGATCAAGGCCGATATGGCACCGCCAGATCGCCGCTATGTCCATCCTTTTTCTGAGGATCGCACCCGCGCCCAACGGCTGAGGGTCGTGGACAACGAGTACGTCCCCCGACGAGATGTGGCGCGCAACCGCTTCCGCAGTATCGTGACTGACTTTGTCGTAGAGCTCGCGCTCCGCTTCTCCAAGGTTTGCATCCCCATGGCCATGGATCAGGTTATGTACCCGCTTGGTCAGCCGAAAGAACTCCTGATCATCGGTCTTCATCACCAGCCAATTGGCGTCGACACCAAGTTCACGCAGCAACGCGAGGAGCGGCGGCAGCAACTCGGCCACGCCGCCGCCGCGACTGGTGCTGCTCACCATCCACACCCGGTGTCCCCTCAGCGTAGGACGCAGGCTCTCCGCCTCCTGACGCAGCTCCCGCACCGCCATGCTAAGATGCGCAATGCTCTCATAGTCATCGAGCGAAACGTGATGTCGCGATTCGATCAGATGCGCCATGATAGAGTTACCGGATTGCTTCGGCGTTGCGCCCCACGTCTCACGTGCGTTACGGGCCGACTGCCCGATACCGGGATCGTCTCGGCTTTTTTTGCTCCAAGCGCACATTTCTGATTCGTATCGAGGTTGTGATCATGGGACGGGAATCCCGCAGAACAGTCGGTAGTAGCCGATCGAGATCGCGCTCAGCGTTGATCTTGCAGCCCACTGCGGAACCCAAGCCGCGGCAGTCAGTTTTATTCCACGCCAGAGGGCGGCCCCAGCTGCCACGTAAGAGGCGGACCGAGGTCGAGCTATTTCTGTTTCGGTGGAGAACATCGGGTATCGACCAATGTTCCAGAATCACGAACCCAAGCCTCAAATGAGCAGTGTTGCGGCGCTCCTGACCCAAAATGTATGGTCCGGCCGCGCGTTGCAAGAGGTTTCGTCAACCTGGCAGATGCGGTCTTGCATCAATGTATCCGGCCTCTGATTGGAGCGTGTTGTGCTCCGGGCCATCATGGATATCAGCGCGCATTCGAGCTGATTAGCGGACAGGCCTCGAAGGGGCCATTCGGGTCACCAGTGTTCGCATGCGCCGGGAAGACCGATTCTCCATCGTCGTCTCATCCTCTCGCAGACCTCGGCGGGTAAGGGATGTTGGTTACGTCATCGATAGCTCCTCACTTCGCACTGTTCCTTTGTTCGTGCCTGGCGGTCGTTCCTTCGTCCCGGCCTGCGCGCGCAGACGCGCCGCGCGCAAGGGCCGTCAAGGCCGGCCGTCGTGCTGTTCTGACGGCTTGCTCGATCGCTGCCAGGCTGCGCCTTGACGGCCCCGAGCACGGCGCGAGGATCAAGCAGGTCGGGACGCCATCTCATCTGTCTTGACGCACTCGAAGGCGCGCCCC
>NZ_JADPKQ010000289.1:0-6890 GCF_023074015.1 Bradyrhizobium sp. 142 | reverse complement strand
CGACAAGCCTCCGCCAGTCAATCCCAGCAAGCCAAAGCCCAGGTTCTCTCTCGACCAGCTGGAGCTCATCTATGTGTGATTTTCCCGGGACAGCCCTGCCGCAAGCGGGGGAGGGAGCGCACCTTCATCGTCGCAACATTCGGGCCTGTTCACATCGCCGCTCACCCCGCCAGCCGATCCCGCACCTCGGCCGCGATCTCGAACGAGCGCAGCCGCGCCGCGTGGTCGTAGATCTGCCCCGTCGTCATCAGCTCGTCCGCGCCGGTCTCTGCGATCAGCGTCTTCAGCTTCTCTTCAATGACAGCAGGCGAGCCGACCGCCGAGCAGGACAGCGACTGGCCGACCATGGCCTTCTCCGAGGGCGACCACAGCGCGTCCATGTCGCCAGTCGGCGGCGGCAGCGGACCCGGCATGCCCCGCCGCAGATTGATGAACTGCTGCTGCAGCGAGGTGAACATGCGCAGCGCCTCCGCGTCGCTGTCCGCCGCGAACACATTGACGCCGACCATCGCATAGGGCTTGTCGAGCTGCGCCGAGGGCTCGAAGCGCGCCCGGTACTCGCGCAGCGCCGGCATCATCATTTGCGGCGCGAAGTGCGAGGCGAAGGCGAATGGCAGGCCCAGCATCGCCGCAAGCTGCGCGCCAAAGGTGCTCGAGCCGAGAATCCAGAGCGGCACATTGGTTCCCATGCCGGGCACGGCACGGATGGTCTGGTTCGGCTGCACATCGCCGAGCAGCGCCTGCAATTCCAGCACGTCATGCGGAAAATTCTCGGACGTGGTGGCAAGGTCGCGCCGCAGCGCCCGCGCGGTGAGCTGGTCGGTGCCCGGCGCCCGCCCGAGCCCGAGATCGATCCGCCCCGGATAGAGCGAGGCCAGCGTGCCGAACTGCTCGGCGATAACAAGCGGCGAATGGTTCGGCAGCATGATGCCGCCCGAGCCGACGCGGATCGTCTTGGTTCCGCCGGCGACGTGCCCGATCACGACCGACGTTGCCGCGCTCGCGATCCCCGTCATGTTGTGATGCTCGGCCAGCCAGAACCGCTTGTAGCCCCAGGTCTCGGCATGCCGGGCAAGATCAAGCGAATTGGCAAACGCTTGCGCCGCATCGCCACCTTGGCGGATGGGCGCGAGATCGAGGATGGAGAAGGGAATCATGTGTAGTACCGGGTTGAGGGCATTCATGCGCGCGCTTACAAGGATCGCATGTAGTGTTAGCGCAACGTCGTCGCTTGACCATTTGAGCAACGACGCCATCCAAAAACGCGGTACTGCCGCGCGTAAGTCTGGTAGCGGCCGGTCCTAGCGGGGACCTGTCTAACTGGCCGGCACCCCCGTTCACAACACTGTTATTGCGACCTATTGCACCCCCTCAACTGGGCCTCCCTTGTTGTTGTATCCTCGGCAGAGCCACTGCACGATCAACAGGAGGAAGCAAAATGACCACGGTCGTACTCAACCGCCGCAACCTCCTTGCCGCCGGTGGCTCCGTCCTCGCAACCGGAGTTTTGGCAACCGGTGTTTCCGGGCTCCTGTTGCCCGCTCGTGCGGAAGGCCTTGCACCGACCGATTCGATGTCGGGCGGGGCGAACAACTACCGCAAGGGCGCGCCGATCGTGGATCGGATCGGAAAGGGTGGCTTCTGGATGAGTGGCACCGTGCGCCGCGCCGGCGACGGGGCTCCGCTAGCCGGACAGCGCATCCAGATCTGGGCGCACACGACCGAAGGGCAGGAGCACGAGCCGCAGAGTCACGGCGCCACGCTCACGGACAAGGACGGCAAGTTCCGGCTCGAGATGCCGCAGATCATTCCCATCTTCGGCCAGCCGCATGGTCACCTCGCCTATGACAGCGGTGAATTCAGAACCGTCTTCCTGCGACCGGTGATGCGGAGCGCAAAGGAAACCAGCCTCGAGGCGCACTTCGTCCTTCAGCCGGCCTGAGCGCGTTGCAAACAAAGGGGTGGAGATTGGCCAAGGTGACCCTGATCTGGGTCGCCCTTGCTTTGGCCATTTGCGTGCCGATCACCGCCGCAGCAGGGAGCGAGCAGCTCGCATGGCGCAGTCCGGTCTATATCCTCGCCGGCTTCGCAGGGATTATTGCCCTCGGTCTTGTGCTCGTTCAGCCCTTGCTGATTGGCGGATATTTGCCGGGACTGTCGGCTTATCGTGGGAGGCGTGCACATCACTGGATCGGCGGCACGCTGGCTCTTGCGATCGTGATCCATGTCGCCGGCCTCTGGATCACCAGTCCGCCTGACATGATCGACGCCCTTCTTTTCTCATCGCCGACGCCGTTCTCCCCCTTTGGCGTCACGGCCATGTGGGCCATCTTCACCGTTGCGCTTCTGGCTCTACTACGCCGGCGATTGGGACTGCGGCTGCGAACCTGGCGCATCGTCCATGTTCCCCTCGCGGTTGTCATCGTCGTCGGGAGCGTGGTCCATTGCCTGCTGATCGAGGGGACGATGGAGATAGTCTCGAAGGTGGCGCTTTGCGCGCTCGTCCTCGCGGCAACTATAAAGGTCATGGTTGACCTTTATAGAAAGCGGACGTTGCGCGGCAGTGAGCCAAGCGGAATAAGATCTCGGAACGTGTTTCGAGCGTGATGCAGCGCGTGGGTGGTAGTGCGTAGGATGGTAGAGCACTTGCGAAACCCATCATGTTCTGTCACCGAGCAAGGGCTTGATGAGTTTCGCTTCGCTCTATCCATCCTACGCGCTCACCACGGCAAGTCGGCACCAACGATCGTGCGCCGCAATGCCGTCAAGAGCTATCGGCTGATCCGCTAAGCGGCCGGGCGTCCCCGGGGGGCCTTGCATTTGCCTTTTGGTTGCAAGAGTATGCCCGCTTTCATACCAGGGGCGCGCCGATGTCGGTCGATCACGAGTTCGGGGGGCAACACACCGAACTAAAATTGGCAGCGGGAAACGGTGCGTATCGCTGTTCTACCGATTCCGCAAAATAGTCAGCCGCATCCCGTCGGCCAAAACACCCGCCTGCCGCAAAACCCCGTCAATCCCCCACCGCAAAAATATTCCACTTTACCGAATTTCGGAATTGCAGTATTAATTATCCATCCCGGTCCTCGAAGAGGGGCGATCGTACGTCGTAACGAACGTGGATCGGGGTGCGGTGGACGCGGCAGTGTCGGGCACGCGAAGGCGGGACCAGGGCGAGATGAACCTCGTGAGGTCGTGCTGCGCGCGGACGGACGGCGCCAACGCCCTGCGAAGCCCTTTGGGCGAAGCAGGGCGTGTCCGGCGAAGCCTTTGGCGAAGCCGGATGGCTGCGTATGGCAAAACCGTGTGGTCCCTGGCCGTCGTTGCTACGGTCAAGCCTTGCGGAGATGGATCGGGGCTCAACCGGGTCTCGGGCCATCGCCAATTCGCAAGGTGACGGTGACAAAAAGGAATTCGTCGCCGGGGAGAGCGCTGCATAAGCCGTAAGCCCACTGCGCAGGGAAGGCCGAGTGTTCGGTGTCACCTGTATGCTGCTGTGCGGTTTCCTCTGCGCTATCTGCGCGCAGCGGACCGCGGGTGCCAGCCGGCACCCGGTCTTCCCTGCGCCCTCTTCAAAGGAGCGGGCAAAAGGATCGAGCAAAGCTCGGGCATTTTCCGCCGCGAGAACGCTGCTGCATGTCTTGCTGAAAATGAAATGGTGCTGCCAGACAGGATTGAACTGTCGACCTCTCCATTACCAATGGAGTGCTCTACCACTGAGCTACGGCAGCAGGTGCTGGGATTGAGAATCGGCCGCCATGAGGGACCTACCAAGCGGGGCGATATCTGCCACAAGGCCCCCTTCTGTGCAAGCGCACCGGCCCGGCCAAATCGATAAAATCGGCTTTGTTGCACGCCGAAAACGGCCGTTTTCCCTTGAAATGACCGGTTTTGGGTCGGATTTTGTGCCGTAGCGTCCCCAGCCAGATGGGCAGTTGGCCGCGTCCGCGAATTCGACGAAATCTGACGGCTTCGTTGTCGCGGCTGGTCAAAGCGCCTTGAGCTGTCGCTATTCGATGGCATCCTGATTCGATGGCGTCTTCAATGGCATCCTGGGCCGGCCAATGCGATGGATTGCAAATGACCGACGACAACGACAAGAGGCGAGCGGCTGGCCAGCGGCAGGACCGGCTGAAATCGGCGCTGCGGGAAAACTTGAAGCGGCGGAAGCTGCAGGCGCGCGAGCGCGCCGCAACGACCGCCCCCTCGCAGAATGAAGATGGTTCCTTAAGTAAGGGGCCCGCCGGCAAGAACGACAGTTAGAATTCCGGCGGTTCAATTTTTGGAGTGAATGAGAGTGGCAATGGGGCAGGACGGACCGGAAAGAACTGACAGGGACGCGCAGATGTTGCGGTTCTCCCGTCCCGAACAGACATTCCCGACGCTGACGGCCGCCGAGATCGAGCGCATGCGGCATTTCGGCGAGCTCCGCAGCTACGCCGATGGCGAGCTCATGTTCGAAACCGGCAAGCCGGGGCCGGGCATGTTCGTGGTGCTGAAAGGGCATGTCGCCATCACCCAGCGCGACGGGCTCGGTCACGTCACCCCGGTGATCGACCAGGGGCCGGGGCAATTCCTGGCCGAGCTCAGCCAGCTCTCGGGTCGGCCCGCGCTGGTCGATGGCCGCGCCGAGGGCGAGGTCGAGACGCTGCTGCTGCCGCCGGATCGGCTGCGCGCGCTTCTGGTCGCCGAGGCCGAGCTCGGCGAGCGCATCATGCGCGCGCTGATCCTGCGCCGGGTCAGCCTGATCCAGGCCGGTGTCGGCGGAATCGTGCTGATCGGTCCGTCGCATTCGGCCGGCGTGGTCCGCTTGCAGGGTTTTCTCACCCGCAACGGCCAGCCGCATCATCTGCTCGATCCCGACCGCGACCGCGACGCCGCCGAATTGATCGCGCGCTATTCGCCCAAGCCCGAAGACTGGCCGCTGGTCGTCAGCGCCGACGGCACGGTGCTGCGCAACCCCGGCGAAACCGAGCTTGCCCGCAGCATCGGCATGATCGGCGGGCCGAAGAACGATCGCATCTACGACGTCGCGATCGTCGGCAGCGGGCCGGCGGGCCTTGCGACCGCGGTGTATGCCGCCTCCGAAGGTCTCTCGGTCGCCGTGCTCGATACCCGCGCCTTCGGCGGCCAGGCCGGCGCCAGCGCGCGCATCGAAAACTATCTCGGCTTTCCAACCGGCATCTCGGGAATGGCGCTGACGGCGCGTGCCTTCAACCAGGCGCAGAAATTCGGCGCCGACATCATGATTCCGGTGACCGCCAAGTCGCTCGACTGCACGCGTGACGACGGTGCGTTTTCGGTCGAGCTCGACAGCGGCGATGTGCTGCGCTCGCGCTCGATCGTCGTTGCCAGCGGCGCGCGCTATCGCCGGCCGGAGATAGCGAACCTCGACAAGTTCGAAGGTCGCGGCGTCTGGTACTGGGCCTCGCCAGTCGAGGCGCGGCTCTGCGCCGGCGACGAAGTGGCGCTGGTCGGTGCCGGCAATTCGGCGGGACAGGCGGCGGTGTTCCTGTCGGGTCATGCCAAGAAAGTGCTGATGATCATCCGCGGCGGCGGCCTCGGCGCCAGCATGTCGCGCTATCTCATCGAGCGCATCGAAGCGACGCCGAACATCGAGCTGCTATTCAACACCGAGATCACGGCGCTCGAGGGCGACGAGGCCTCGCTGCTGCGGCGCATCCGCTGGAAGAGCCGGCTGTCGAGCGACGAGGACTTTGCCGACGTCCGCAATCTCTTCCTGTTCGTCGGCGCCGATCCCGCCACCGGCTGGCTCGATGGCTGCGGCGTCACGCTCGATCGCGGCGGCTTCGTCGTCACCGGCGGGCAGTCCGAGCAGAACCAGGGCCGGCTCGTCGCGCCGCTGGAGACCTCCGTGCCCGGCGTCTACGCCGTCGGCGACGTTCGCTCCGGCTCGGTCAAGCGCGTCGGCGGCGCCATAGGCGAAGGCGCGCAGGTCGTGGCCTCCCTCCACGGCTTCCTCGGCGACGCCGCAAAACCGGCGCTTTAGCCAAGCAGAAGACAAGCGGACGGCAAGAGGAATGACACTTGCGATTTTGCAGCGTCCCACGGACTATCACCTCATCCTGAGGAGCGCGCTCTTGCGCGCGTCTCGAAGGATGAAGGCCCGGAACGAAGAGCCGGGCCTGCATGGTTCGAGACGGCGCTGACGCGCCTCCTCACCATGAGGGTCTAAACATAACAAGCTTCAAAGGAGGAACTAAATGGCTGAACTCGTCGTGCTCTACAAGACGCCCAAGGATGCTGCTGCCTTCGACAAGCATTATGCCGAGACCCATATTCCCATCGCCAAGAAACTTCCCGGCCTGAAAAAATACGCCGTCAGCACCGGGCCGGTTGGCTCCCCCGCCGGGCCTTCCGGAATCCACCTCGTCGCCATTCTCACCTTCAACAGCGTGTCCGACATCCAGGCGGCATTCGGCAGCGCAGAAGGCAAAGCGGCAGCGGGCGACGTGCCGAAGTTCGCCACTGGCGGCGCCGACCTCCTGATCTTCGACACCAAGGAAGTCTGAGACGCGCACGAGGCGCCTCGCGCATCACGAGGCGTCTTCGCGGATTCAATTCGACTTTCACCAAAAGCCCTGAACTTCGTAGATCCTATGGGGTGGCAGGTGGTCAGGGGTAAATTGAGTTTGTGACCACCAACTCACCCTGAAGGATCAACGATGCGTACTGATCACACTGACGCACCCGCCGGAAGCGAGTATGCCACGATTTACTTGGCTTTCGAACTGAGCAAAGCGAAGTGGCAGCTGGGGATAATGATGCCCGGCGCCGAGAAGATGCGTCGTTACCGGATCGATGGCGGGGACATGGCGGCGCTATCTGGCGTGCTTTTGCGGGCTCGAGGGAAGGCCGCGCAGGAGGGC
>NZ_JADPKQ010000100.1:0-6947 GCF_023074015.1 Bradyrhizobium sp. 142 | reverse complement strand
GTGACCCATCCCAGCTCTCCATGCCGAAAAACGAATCTCCCGAAAATACCAGCAATTCCAGGATCAAAGATCGCGACTTTCTGACTCAGTAAGATTAGTCAGTAAGGGAGATTTTGACCTCCGCTGGGGAGGCCACGTAAGCGAGATTGCTGGAAAGCTGGGTGTTGATGCCCTGCATGCCAACGAACTTGGGTTGCGCCGACTAGAGACGATTGCTGACGATCTCCATTCCCTGCTCAGCACGGCAGGTGGACATTTCTTTGTCTCGCGCGTGGAGAAACGGTACCTGCTCGCCACCAAGATGTTCGACGTTCTCTTTGACTCCGGAGAGAATGCGGCTGTTCCCTGGCATGTGTACAATATTCGACCACTAAAGATTATGCTCGCGTTCAAGCTCGCGGCAACGATCAACGACGAGATAGCGAAAGATTTCTGGAAGTGCCTTCTACTGCCAAATGAAGAAAAATCTCGGGAAGTGCTTCCGGGTATATGTACCGCCCTGAAGGCGCAACTGCATGTCTTGCCCGACGAACGATCTCGAGAGCTTCTAGGCGCGGGGCTTGATTGGATTATCCAGCACCCGGAAAGCATTCATTTCGCAACGGAGCAGAAGATCGCAAAGCAAGGGCACTTTCCCAATCTTGTAGCCTTTGCAAATTTGCTCAGAGGTCTGCAAAATTTTTCGGAGCTTTGGAAAAAGAAAATCAAACGTATCACTCACGATGAGCAGAGCGAGTTTGGTTTTATGCTGCAGACTTGGCATCAGATGTTCTCGAACGCCTCGCCGGACGTGATCGAGTGGGCGGGCGAAAGCTACAGCCTTCAGATGGCTCCAGGCAGCGACTTCGTAATTAGCTCAGACAATCACAGTCCTGGTATCCAAATTGCGGATTTGGCGCTGTGGCTTTATGGGCAAGCTCTCAAAGGTAAGAAACTTCCTCCATCTTGCGCTAGATTATTGTATCTAATTCTACAGAACGGTTGGCACGACGATTTTTCATTCGCCGGTGTCGAAAAGCGGTTAGTAGAAAAATGGGGTGAAGTTTTCTTTGGCCCTATGGACGGCGAGAAAATTGAAGCTGGCCGGAAGCTCATTCAATTGTCCGAAGAGCGACGTCAGGCTTCGATGGTGCAATATGAACAGGACGGTGTGGCACCGTTTATGAGGAACCTAGTTCAGAAAGATCGGCTGTCTGCGGACGATCCAGAGCAATCCACTAAGTAAAGGCAAACGTGCCCCTTCAGCCGACGTGCCCTTTCAGGGAGCCGCCGCGCGAGCGATCTATTTGGGGGCAGGTGAAGGCTGAGCCTCGCGACGTTCGAATTTGAAGGCGGATACCGGGGGAAAACCGCAACGTCGCGGCCACGTGGTTGCGTGGGGGGGCAACCATCGGTAGTCTGAGAGAGCAAACGCTTTCCTGTCCGGATCATTCGCGAAGAGATCGATGTCTACATCTAGCAGCTCCATATCCATCCCCTTTCTTGGAGCTCGAAAGCTTGCCCGGCGGCTGTCGGTGGAGGTGGACGAGTTGCAAGCGCGATTGAGCGCCGAGGAAGCGAAGACGCAAAAGCTTGCCGAAATTGGACGCAGCTTGGTTGCAGATGCGAAGGCAATCCAGGCAGAACGTGATCAAGCGTTGGCGCAACTTGACGCGTTAGGCGGACTGTCAATCTTGGAGCTAGAAAAGCGAAGGCAGGAGGCGCAAACTGAAATCGCAAAGTTAGATGCGCTTATCGCGTCGTCCAAAGAGCAGGTTGAAGCAGCCAGTCGCTTGGTCGACGCCAAGAACGAAGAAGCTCGTCAGATCGTAGTAGAGACAAGAGAAGCAGTCATACTCCAAGAAGTCGGAATCTATGACTACCGGCACCCTCTCTCCGACGCGGTCGCGTATCAGCAAGCGCTCGACCGCTTGCAGGCATCTACTAAATCCGCAACGAAGCGCGATGGTGGCGCGATTCTAGCTACCACTGACTGGACGGTGAATGGCTCCGTTCAGGAAGGCCGAAAGATGGTGCAAGATTTCTCCAAATTGATGCTGCGGGCATTCAATGCCGAGGCGGACACTTTGGTGCGGGGGCTCAAACCCTATAAACTCGATAGTGCACTAGAACGACTTCGCAAAGTCGAAGAAATCATCAAGCGTCTTGGCGCGACAATGCAAATTCGAATATCTCCCGCATACTATCAGCTACGCATCGACGAGCTGGAATTGACCGCTGACTTTCTGCAGAAGCAAGCGGAAGAAAAGGAGGCTGAACGTCAGGAGCGAGAACGCCTGCGAGAAGAACGGAAGGCGCAGCAGGAAATAGAGCGTGAGCGAGCCAAATTGGAAAAGGAAAAGCAACACTACTCAAATGCATTAGCGGCTTTGGAAGCGAACGGCGACTTGGAGGGAGCTCAGAGGCTACGTGAGCAGCTCGCGGACGTTGACCAGGCGATCGAGAGTGTCGATGCGCGAGCCGCGAACATTCGAGCTGGATATGTTTATGTCATTTCCAACATAGGTTCGTTTGGTGAGAGCATGGTGAAGGTTGGAATGACTCGGCGCCTTGACCCGATGGATCGCATAAGGGAGCTTAGTGACGCCTCTGTGCCCTTCAATTTTGATGTTCATGCGCTTTTCTTCTCGAATGATGCTGTCGGATTAGAGTCAGCAATGCATGAGCGACTGGCAGGCGTGCGCGTCAACACCGTTAATCGTCGGCGCGAATTCTTCATGGCGACCCCTCTCCAAGTAAAGACTCATCTCAACGATCTAACAGGTGAGCTGCTGGAGTTCAGCGAGATTGCGGAAGCCCTTGAATATCGGCAGACGCTGCACGCTGCGAAGGGAACTGTGAAGCCCGTGGCGCCCTAACACGAAGCTTTGGCGTAGCTCGCTCGGATGTTCGTCGTTGCGCGTCCTCTTCGATCTTCGTGCTTTCAGAAGTTGACCTTCGATCGGGCCTCGGTAAGTTGATGCGCTCGCGGGCCCTTCTCCGAAGAGAAGCGGTCCTTGCGACGTAGGTTTGCTCAATTGCGCCTTCCTCGCTATCCGAAGAGATCGCGCTGAATGATCTCGTCCAACCGGAGCACCCCGAGCAGTTGCCAAGTCTGTGGCCTTTTGGCTTGGTTTCCAAGTGCGAACGCCATTCCCTTTCTGGGATACTCTTCGTCATAAACAGCTCGCATCCGATCTAATGCACCCGCTTCGCCGTACTCGGCTCGCCAGCGCCAGAACATCGCATGGGTTTCCCAGTCTCCGTTTTGGTAATCGTGGCGGCCGTCCTCGTCCTCAAACTGAAACCTGAAATCGAAGGGGGATGGCTCAAGGTCCGCCAACTCTTTGTCGAAGATGGACGTTTGCTGAGCGGCGAGCTTGTATGCTTCTCGCTCCTCAACTAAATCGGCCGCTGACTTGCGTTTTGCAATGAACTTTGTGTTTCGAGGTCGAATGAGGGTGAGTGATTTGTCCAGGGTCATGGCCTCTTTGGCTGAGCCTGTGATGAGCGGCGTAAGCAGCTGCGTCCGCTCTTCTCTTGGCAACTGGCCGTCAATGGCGATGCTGTCCTCGTAAACGTGACAGCTCTCTCTTCGCTTATCCCGCGTCGGAGGTCGATAGGAGAATTTGACCCAATTCCAGCGGGAGAAACTACTATCACCGCGGAGGTGCCTGAAGCGTACAGGGAAAAGCCGCTTCCAATGACCGTCAGCAGTCACGCCCGCACAGCAGACAGTCTCCCCGTAGGTTCTACTGGGCTGCGGCAGCGCTTTGACCAGAACGACTGCGCGGGAGCTTTGATGCGTTGCGGACATAGCGACCAGGTTCATCACCAAAGAGGTGGAACATAGTGACCTGAGTCGGTAGTGCCGATGCAACAATCAACCTATGGCATTCACTGGGATCACGCTCGAAGCACATCAGGCAGGTGGTCTGCTCATTTACGAACTTGGCCAGCTCGTGGAGGCTTTGCTGAGGCCCGCTCTGGGCGAGGTGTTTTCCGTAGATTTTGCGGAATTGGGCGAAGTGTCCCGCTCGGGCAGCATCCCGACCGGGCTTCGGATCGCCCAGTGCCGCGAGGTGAACGTATCGAATGCCTTCATGTTCAACGCGGTCGCGGAGCTTGTTCTTGGAGAAGCCCTTCTTCCGAGAGATCGGCACGGCCCGGACATCGGCCAAAAGCTGTACCTTGACGCTCTTCAACGTGGCGACGAAGCGATCAATGTCAGTGCCCTCGTAACCAATGGTGTACAGCGTCGTCATGCGAATCAACCTTTTTCCAAGCTAATCTTGGTTTAGCAAGAGTAAACGCCCCATTACGCTGGTTAGTGAGCAGATGCAAAAACACCTGCTCAACGTTTCCATGCGGCGAGGTTTCGGTGTCGGTTGGCAGGGGCGGACGGGGGCAAATCGGATGCCCGATCGCGTAGGTGAGGTCTCGATTTTCTGACCCTTCATTGTATTCTGCCCGGGGAGCGGTGCCGCTCGTTACGCGGGCTAGCCAGGCCATAACTGAAAAAAGACGCCTAAAATGTCAGCTTCGAGTCCAGGCTCCGATGCGCTGCTGGGAAGTGCGACATGTAAACCGCGACATATAATTCGTCGAGCGTCTCGATAACCGCCTCAATCGCTTTCCTTACTGCCACAGCGGTTAGGCTCGGTACCGACTTTGGATGAGTTAGCTTGTTCCTCAAATCGGTCGCCGTGCTTAAGCGACCATGCCACTCGCCATCCACGTTCGGCTTGGGTCCGAGCTGATGGAGCAAAAGAATGCGGTCGATCAACCGGCTGATCTGAGGTGAGTTCTGTAAGACGAACTCTCCCTTCTTCAACTCGACCCGCCTTTCCAGCAATACACCTTTGCTGTGTATCGCGGTGGCCGGTCGGGCTGCGATCTCGTCGGCGACGGAGTTCACGTGAGCTTCGAGAGAGCAAAAAGCTAAGAGCAGTGCTGAATGAAGATACGCCCGCTCGGCATCGGCTTCGCTCGTTTCGCTCGCTTTTTCGAGTAGGCGCTTAGCTTCTTCCAAAAGGGACGACGCGAATGCATCAATCTCGGACACTTTAAGCGCCCCTCGTCCGCTCAGCATCTAAAAATGCCTGCTTCGCAAACCGGGCGTAGATCGCCGCGTTTACGTTCTTGGCATTGATCTTGTCACCCGTACCCGAAACGATTTCGAAGAGTTCAACCATCTGAGCCCGTTCTCGGGCATCTGTTCTATATCCGAGGCCCCGGTAGCTGTCGTTATCCGTCTTATGTCTGCCCTTGGCCAAGACCGCCGCGTTGAGTGGGTCGTGGCCTGTGTGGTCGGCGAGCGCATAGTGGCGCTTCAGGCGCTGAGGCTGTGCCTGAAACATGCCCGCTGCAAAGGCCCAGGCTGAAAGCACACCCCCATTCAACGCCTTTTCGGAGAAGTCCGCGACGCCCTTCTTACCTGCAAAAGCTGCCCTTTGCGCCGCTACTAGACGGGCAAATTGTTCGCCCGCAATCTTTAGCTTTTTATCAGCCCAGATTCCTTGATGCTCGTCCAAGAACTTCTGCCACCGAGCGTCGTCCTGCCCGCTCTTGTACAAATACGGCGTCGTCTCAGTCTTCACGAAGTCCTTCATCTTGATCTTCTGGCCCGCGTAGAAGTTCTCGATGAACGTTCGAATGAGATCGACTGTTAAGGGGCCGCCTCTCGTTTTTGTGTCGCCAAAATCCTGTTCCTTCTTTAGCAAGCCAACATTCTGGCACCACTCGCGCAAATTCGGGCCTCTGAAGGTCTCCTTGAGGCGGTCCGTCAATGCACCGGAAACGGTAATGTTCGTGTTCGAGATGAGCTGCACGTCCAGCCGTTGGTTCATATCCAAGCCGAAATAGACTTTCAGCCCGTGCAGTTCATCGATGTCGGATTGGAGGGCCTGTTCTATGGCTGTAAAGCGGTGCTGCCCACCGATAATCTTGAGAGGCCTGTCTTCGCCTTCTGCCGGCATATATTCCGCCACGATGTTGCTAAAGCTTCTCCGCTC
The DNA here is from genome assembly GCF_023074015.1 of Bradyrhizobium sp. 142. Lineage (NCBI taxonomy): Bacteria > Pseudomonadati > Pseudomonadota > Alphaproteobacteria > Hyphomicrobiales > Nitrobacteraceae > Bradyrhizobium > Bradyrhizobium sp. 142. The sequence continues at coordinate 954 of NZ_JADPKQ010000100.1, read as the reverse complement.
GAGCGCGTCTCGGCGCATATCCTCGAAGGCTTTGTCGTCGGTCAGCTCTCGATTGGCCCGATAATTCGGATGCGTGGGATCGAGAGGAACGTCAGTCGTGCCCAACTTGATCAGCTTTTCAGCTCTCACGTGGCATTCGCAGTAGGAAGCGCCGGTCCTATTATCGGTCAGAATCAGTAGGACATTGCCGCTTTCGATCGGCTGGAGGTCTTTCTTGAATGCTTCGACAATCGCTTCCGAGCCTTGGCCAGTCTGGGCGCCGTCCATAAATTGCACTCTCCGGATGATTCTCGGAAACTTACGCGTCCATGACGATTCGGCAACAGAGTTGGAAAGTTATTTAGGTCCCCTCCTAAGGGCCTGATCTCCCCTAATGTGCGCCATCGAGGGGCACGGCTTGGACTGAGGCTCCTTCAGGCAATACCGGGCAGAGAGACAATCACAAGGCTGTGTAACAACCCTCAAGTTGCCATTGAAATTCACATGCAATTTCAATAATATGCGGTGCGGTCCGTGCAATCCTTTCCTGGGCACCATTCTCCTTCTAAACCATTGGTTTAGAAAGAAATAAGCAAGATCAGAGGCTTAACGCTACCCGCCTGGTACAAAAGGCTGGTACAAATGCCCTTGGCAATGTCTCGTCCCTGGAAGCATCCCAACAGTGGTGTCTACTGGCTCCGTAAAGGTGTCCCGGAAGACCTGCGTGCGCTAGTTGGCAAGCGCGAAGAGAAGCGCAGTCTCGGCACGCGAGATCCCATTGAAGCCAAGCGGAAGCACGCCGAAGCGCTGGCCGAAATCGAGGAGCGATGGGCCAACCTGCGCGCTGGCCCCAAGGTTCTAACCGAACGGGAAGCCTGAACCGCTCCGGGTTTGCCGGAGGCCATTTGGTTTAAGTTATGCCGCCATGGCGGGTTGTTCCAGCATGGCGTAGTAGCGTTGCTCGGCTTCGGCAGG
>NZ_JADPKQ010000204.1:0-7007 GCF_023074015.1 Bradyrhizobium sp. 142 | reverse complement strand
ACTAACCCGGCGGCAGTATCCGTGGCATGACCATCTCGGCGGAACCGTCCACGCCTTCCGGCTCCGCTCCACCTCCACAACGAAGGCGACAGATCACGAGCTGCAAAAGTACGACATCTTCACCCGCTACGGACATAAACCGGCGACCGACACGGAGAAGGCCGAGATCAGCCGCTCGCAGGGCCGCAACGATCAGATCGTGATGGCGCTATTGGAATTGCGCGGCAGTCCGGCAACTCCGGCGAACGTCGCCGCTGCTCTTGAGAAGTTCAACTCGGTCTATGTCGAGGAGTTCGGCCGCGAGCCCAAGCTGGTGAAGGACGGTGCGGTCAGCGGCAAGTACGAACATGACATGAACACCTATTACGCGGCCACGCAGCGCGGCCTCGGCACCATCATCGAGGTCCGCGACGCCTTCTACGACAACGCCGAGCAGATCCTCGGCAGTGTTTCCTCCGCTGCGCGCACCAGCTTTATCATCGCACTTCTCGGCCTCGTTGCCATGCTGATCGCGAGCGTCGGTCTTGTGGCGACGGTGCGCCGCCGGGTCTGCACGCCCATCGTCGACCTGACCGCGCGGATGTCGCGGCTTGCCGAGGGTAACGTTGCCGAGGAGATCCCCGGCGCCGCGCGCGCCGACGAGATCGGGGCGATGGCCACCGCCGTGCAGGTGTTCAAGGACAACATGATCCGGGCCGAGCGGCTCGCGGCCGAGAAGCAGGCGGAGAACGACGGCAAGATGCGCCGCGCGCAGGCGCTCGACCAGCTCACCAGCGCGTTCGAGGCCAAGGTCACCGAGCTCGTCGGCGGCCTCTCCCAGGCCTCCACCGCGATGGAGAGCACGGCGCAGTCGATGACCTCGACCGCGGCCCAGACCAACAGCCAGGCGGCGGTCGTCGCGGCCGCCTCCGAGCAGACCTCGACCAATGTGCAGACGGTCGCGAGCGCGACCGAGGAGCTGACCTCCTCGATCGCGGAGATCGGCCGCCAGGTCGCACAAAGCGCCGAGATTGCGGCCCGCGCCGTCGACAACGCCCGCCGCACCGGCGACACCGCGCGGGCGCTCGCCGAGGGCGCCCAGAAGATCGGCGACGTCGTCACGCTGATCCAGAGCATCGCCGAGCAGACCAACCTGCTGGCACTCAACGCGACCATCGAGGCCGCCCGCGCCGGCGACGCCGGCCGCGGCTTCGCCGTGGTCGCCTCGGAGGTGAAGTCCCTGGCCGGCCAGACCGCCAAAGCCACGACTGAAATCTCCGAGCAGATCGCGGCGATCCAGACCGCGAGCGACGAGACCGTGAGCGCGATCCGCAACGTCGCCGACGTCATCGGCGAGATCGATCAGATCGGCACGGTGATCGCGGCGGCAATCGAGGAACAGGGCTCGGCGACCAAGGAGATCGCCCGCAGCGTCCAGGAGGCCGCCCGCGGCACCCAGGAGGTCAACACCAACATCACCGGCGTGCAGAGCGCTGCCGACCACACGGGCGCGGCCGCCAGGGAGGTGCTGGGCGCAGCCGAGCAGCTCTCGAGCCAGTCGCGCGACCTTGCCGGACAGTTCGACCGTTTCCTCAGCGAGGTCAGGGCCGCCTGAGCGGGCTCAGTAAGGCGGCACCTTGCGCACGCGCTGCGCCTTGGCTGCCTCGATCCACCACAGCAGGTCGTCGGCGAACCGAGGAAACGACCGTTCCAGCGCCTTGCCGCCCTCGCCGATCGGCTCGCTCTCGGCCGACAGCGTCTGCGCGATCGGGCCGACGCCGATGGTGCTCGACACCACCACCATACCCATCTCCGACAGCGTGCCGTGCCAGGCGGTCGCAGCACGCGCGCCGGACAGGCGGCCGGCGGAATAGCTGGCGATCGCGACCGGACGCCAGAACCACTCTTCCAGGAAATGGTCGGTGAGATTCTTCAATCCGGGCTGAATACCCCAATTATACTCGCCGGTGACGAAGACGAAACCGTCGGCACCGCGGATCTGCCCCGCCAGTTTCTCGAGCGCCTCCGGCGCAGTGCCCTTGGGATATTCCTTGTACATGCGGTCGAGCATCGGCAGGCCGATCGCCTTGGCGTCGATGAATTCGACGTCCTCGCCGCGGCTTCGGAGTCCGTTGATGACAAAATTCGCAAGGCGAATGCCCATGCGGTCGGAACGATAGGATCCGTAGAGGACGAGAATGCGGTTGCTCATGGCCGCCATGGTAGCATGAAACCGACGGCCGACCCCAATCCATTTGTCGCGCTACGCCCTTCGCCCGCGCTCCAGCGTTTGCGATGGCGTCTCGCCAAACTGATCGCGATAGCTCCTGGAGAAATCGCTGAGATGCCAGAATCCGAACGTTAGCGCCACCGCCTTGACGCTGTCAGCTCCGGCCAGCAGCCGCTGGCGCACCAGCCACAGCCGGCGCAGGCGCAGATAGCGATGCAGGCTCATGCCGCGATCACGGCGGACGACGTCATGCATGGTACGGACGGACAGGCCGAGCTTGCGCGCGATCTCCTCGCTGTAGAGGGGCCGCGAAAGGTCGTCGGAGAGAAGCGCGCGGATTTCCTGAAAGATCTTGAAGCTCCGCCCATCATTCGGGCGCAAGGTCCATCGCGCGGGAACGATGCTCTCGAACGCGTTGTCCACGGCGCCAAGCAGGGTTTCCTTCATTGCCGCGGCCTTCAACGCCATGTCTGAGGCCTCAACGGGCTCTGAGGCCGCGACCAACACCTCCCGAACTACGCCGCGCAGCCGGTCCAAGCCAGCGGCGGTTGTTTCGAAAATCTTGAAGCTCAAGTGCTCTTGTGGCCAGCCGCGATCTGCCACCTCTGGCCTGAACACCACCGAGGCAATTTGCCGCTGCACCTCCTCGACGACGGTGTAAGCCGCGCCGCCGCTGCCAATGACGAGGACGGGTCGCGCATGCTGTGCGCCATTGAAGTGAACAGGCACATCGAGGCCGTCCATCGTGAATCCGATCGCAGTGCAATTCTCGATGAGCTGTGCATCGACGATCCGCGGAAACGCCCGCGTCAAATTCACGTCGCAGCCGGGCAGCGACAGAATGATTTGCTCAGTCGAAATCCTTTGTACGAAAGGCGTGAACTCGAAGTTCAGGCCTCGTATGGCATTTCGAAATTCATCGACGTCGGAAAAGCGAAATATCTTTGGCGCCAACGCTGGCGCATCATCAATGTTGCTCATGACCAATGAAAAACTGCGCAGGAAATGACGCGTGTCCGGCGATGGCGCCCGTCTGAATTCCCCTATTCGGTTCGCTCCCTCAGACCAATGGAATCATCCTAGCCTGACTCGATGAGTTGGCGAGAGTCCCGGTCAAAGAACAACCAGAAGCTTTGTATCTGCCAAATTTCGATAACGTTTCTGGTCGAATAGCGGTGCAGCGATACCTGGACGATCCGATGCATAAATTCCAAATTAACGACCGTAAGGCGCAATGATGGTCGTTGATCGTCCAATTATTTTGTTCAGGCTCCTGCCATGATGGCACATTCGCCTGCTGATATTCTCGTCGAATTGGAAGACGCGGTCGCAACCAGTCCACCGGAGCGCTGCGCGCGCATCCTTGCTGGGATCGTCCGCTTGCTCGCTACTGGCCGGGACCGGCCGCAGGACCTGCTCGTCAATGTCGTCGATGACGTCCTGCTGCGCCTGAGTGGACGCGTTGCTTCGAGCGCGCTGGTCCATCTGAGCAAGGTGCTCGCGGAGCTGAACGTGGCCCCGCTGCAGACATTGCGTCGTCTGGCTTCACACGAAGATCCGGAGGTGGCGTGTCCACTGCTGGCGAAATCGCTGGCATTGTCCACGATCGATCTTGAGACGATCGCTGCCTCGGGCAGCCAACTGCAGCAACTCGCGATCGCCGCCCGCGACAGCATCGAGCCGACGCTGACTGAGGCGCTGATCAGGCGCGGCGGTCGCGCCGTCTGCCTTGCGCTGATCAGCAATCCCGGGGCCGGTTTCTCCGAGCCGGCGTATTGCGCACTGATCGCCAAGGCTGGGCAGGATGAGGAGATCAGGAAGGCGTTGGCGCTCCGGCCTGATACGCCCGACCTGGTCGTACGGAAGCTGTTGTCAGTCTCTCCCGGTCAGACCGGCCCCGGGAAGCCCAGCGCCTCGTCGATACCGCCGCAGCACCACGCCACATCAGGCACGGTCTCGGTCCCGGCAGCGCCGAAGCCGCCCGGCTCGGCGGACTATGCAAGCGCGAGACCGGAGATCGTCGCCCTCAACCGGATCGGCAAGCTCAACGACTCCACGGTGAACCGCTTTGCGATCCGCGGCGAGATAGCCAACCTGTTCACGTCGCTGTCGGTTCTTTCAGGAGCGCCGCTCGACATCGTCGAGCACGTCATGACTGACGAGGATTGCGAGGGGCTGGTGATGGCCTGCCGTGCTTCTCGGCTGAACTGGCAAACCACGCTGGCCATCCTGAACAACCGCAGCGGGATGAGGCTCTCCTTTGCCGAACGCGAACGCGCGCAACGGATCTTCGAGACGCTGCTTCTGTCGACCAGCCAGTGGACGGTGCGATGGGGAGAAATCGCCGCGAATGTGAAGACAAGCGATCGCGGGAGTCGCAGAATGGGGGCTAACCGATGAAGCTCGATGGTCGCAAGGCGCCTCGCGTGCGGATGGACCACAAGCAGCCCGTCAACCTGATGGGTTCCGACGGCACGTGGCGGCGCAGCTGCGTCCTTCTCGACATTTCGCAGACAGGCGCAAAGCTCGAGGGCACACTCGACGTTCTCCGGGCCAAGGAATTCTTCATGCTGCTGTCATCCGATCCAGACCAATTCGCAGCGTCGGTAGGCCAGCCCCGTCGACGGAACCGTGGCCGGCGTGCACTTCGTCAGCGCGGACGGCAAGAAGAAGCCGGCCAGCGTACCGACCGCACAAAACTCCGCTCAGAACAAATAGGCTCGAAAATTCATCAAGCTCATTGAACTCCAGCAAAGTCCAGGTCTGCCGTGCAGGATGCGCGAACTATCCCCCGCCCCATCATAGGCCGCGATGGCAGGCGAGAGACGGACGCGGCACGCGCATTCGTGCACGTGCTGGCCGATTCCTCCGAAAAATTGTCCGGCGTTTGCTCGATTCTCGAGCGGAATTTCGCCATCGCGGGCGAGCGGCTCGATGCGGAAGCCAAGCTGTCGCAAGTACCTTTCGCCGTGGTCATCCGCGCAGACCTGCGAGACGTCGACAACATCGCAGCCATCAAAAAGAGGGCCGCCAAACTGGCGAAAGCCCAAAAGCGCATCTTCCTTGTCGAGTACGCCTCTCACGTCAGCATCTCGCAAGCCTACGCGCTCGGCGCCACGCTCGTCCTTCCCGGGAGGGTCGACCGGATAAAGCTGCTGGCGGCGCTGACCGATCCAGCCGCGCTGGCAACGGCGGCGCCGAGCGACAGGCAGCAACCCGACAACGCCGTCGAAACCGCGGCAACGGCCATCGCGTCGATGTTCACCGCCGTCACGCTCGGCGAGCCCCTCGACGTTGACGGTACGACAGAGGCCGGCCGCAAGATCGCCGATCATATCATCGAGCGCGGTCTGTCCGAATGGCTCGCCACGGTCCGGCGCCACCACGAGGGAACCTACCAGCATTGCCTGCTCGTAACCGGCTTGGCAATCGACTTCGGATTAAGCCTCGGCGTCGGGCGAAGCGATCTCGAGCGGAGGCGGCCATGTTCCACGACATCGGCAAGGCGCAAATCCCGCTTGCGGTTCTGGACAAGCCCGGCCGCCTGGACCCCCGTGAGCGTGCCATTGTCGAGACGCATCCAACGGCTGGCTACGATTTCCTGAGGGACAACGAAAAGATATCTCCCGAGATTCTCGATGCCGTTCGGCATCACCACGAATATCTCGACGGGAGCGGGTATCCGGACGCGATCAGCGGCGAGGCAATCAATGACATCGTGCGCATTCTCACGATATCGGACATTTTTGCCGCGCTGATCGAGCACCGGCACTACAAGCCGACGATGCCTCGGCCGGAGGCCTATAACATTCTCTGCGGAATGACCGGAAAGCTGGAAAAGGCGCTTGTAATCGCCTTCAAGCAGGTTGCACTCACAAGGTGAGCGCACGAAATCCGGATCGCGACCGGCCTAATGCGCCGCGCGATGTCCGGCGCGTGGTCGGACCGACCGGCACGCCAGCCCTTCCGCCAGATGCTTCATGTCCTCGCGTTTGCCGCTGCGGATCAGCTGGCCGAATTCTTCGGCTGTGAAAGGAAGACTTGGATCATCATCGATCGGGCGCCGCATTCGCGGACCGAAGAACCGTCGAACCAGGCTAGCCAGCCGCCGCATGTCAATTCCCTCGCGCCAGCAACAAACCCTTTAGCTCCGATATTGTTCCTCCCGCTCCACCGAGATTGCAAGAGCCGGCAACGAGTCCACACCAAAAATTTTCCGCGCGAGAAAAATTTCCTCCGCAACCTGCGTCACTCGGCAAATCCGACGAACCGCACGAACTCGTCGTTGTGCTCGCGATCCGAACGAACGGCGTTCGCGGCAAACGTCTCGTCGGGATAGCCCATCGCGACGCAGATCATGATGACTTCGTCCTCCGGAATCCTCGCGACCTCGCGCTTTGCACTCTCGATGATCGCCTCGATCACCGAGCGCTGCACCGGCTCGTTCCTGAAACCGCGCACGCTGCGGCGCGACTGAACCAGCGTTTCGAATTCCACGTTCTCAATCCCCCCTTGCGACTTTCCATCCGGCGACGTTGCGACCGGCCGCCCCGGTGTCCGTAGCGGGTGAAGATGTCGTACTTTTGCAGCTCGTGATCTGTCGCCTTCGTTGTGGAGGTGGAGCGGAGCCGGAAGGCGTGGACGGTTCCGCCGAGATGGTCATGCCACGGATACTGCCGCCGGGTTAGTCCTCCTTGTTGGTTTCTTTGTTCGACTTGAAGCCCGTTTCTCCGCCCCGACCCGCGCTATCTCGACGGCGGCGCGCGCAGGAGCGGTCAAGGACGCGCGCTTGCGCGCC
>NZ_JADPKQ010000411.1:0-7322 GCF_023074015.1 Bradyrhizobium sp. 142 | reverse complement strand
GTGCCCAGCGGGAACATCAATTGAAACGCTGGTCGCGGTCGAAGGCCATCGATGGGCGATCGAGGACAGCTTTGAAACCGCGAAAAACGAGTTCGGGCTCGATCACAACGAGAGCAGGTCCTGGCATGGCTGGCACCGTCATGTGTCCTTGGTGATGCTCGCCTTCGCCATGATGGCCGCGATCCGCCATCGCGCTAATCCGCCACCGCCCAAAAAAACCAAACGCCGCCCCCCGGCAAAAGCCAAAGCATACCCACGCCGCCGCTGATCCGTTGGTCAATCCAGGAAATCCGCCGCATTGCCATCAGACTTGCTCGAAAGCGTATTCAACCCGCACGCATCATCGCATGGTCTTTCTGGCGCAGAGCTCATCAGGCTGCCGCTCAACGCGCTCACGTCAAATCAAGAAGACAACTGTAATGCTAGGGAGTCGCTGCGCGGCCGCCGCCCAGCTTGTTGAAACTCACCATCCATTCCGGCAACGGCCCTCCGTCGCGATGACTGCCGCCTGCACAAGCCGCAGCCGATGCGGCAACCGCTCCAAGCAGGGTAGCGGCCGCGATCGAAAAGGCCACGATGATCGAGCTGCGACGCGTACGGGCAATGGCCATTTTGGAGTCCGCGATGATGCCATCGACGCGCCGCTCAGAATCTTGCGGCGACAGCCCGGTTGTGGCGGCGACCTGTTGGATTAGATAGGTCCGGTCATCGTTGATGACGCCACTATGGCTCGACGACGTCATCAGGATCCGCCCCGCCTCCCCGCGCTCCGCACTCATGTCGATGTTGGGCGGCCGTCGCATCGAACGAAACAGCTTGTCGAGCTCATAGCTCAGGAGCGGCTCGGCGACTGTGGTATTAACAGCGAGCGTTCGCGTCGCCGACCGATTAACTGTCGACGCTCCAATCAATGATGCCAGAGCCGCGCCAAGCAGAACCGCCAGCGCCCATGAAGTGAGGCCGTGCAGCCCGTCATGCCGTTCCACGTCCCCGCTTTCGGCAGCACCCACCGCAGCCCTCGCGCGGCCTGCGATATAGCCGCCCAGGCCGAATGCGATGATCGCCTGCAGAATCAAGTAAATGCCCGAAAGTAATGCAAGCGCGGCCGAGGCATCGCGCCACGTCGGCGAGGTCGAACTGACACCAAGCCCAACCGCAACACCGAAACTGATAAGAATGACCGACAGAGCGGCGGCGCAAAGCGCACCCGCGACAACAGGCCTCCACTGAACAGAGCACCCGTCCTCCCTGGATGGTACGACGGATTCGACGGTCATCTCAGCCATCCCTAGCGAAGACCGAAGAACGAAAGAATGGCCATAATGATGACAATCAGGCCAATCAGATAAATCAATTGGTGCATATGGACCCTCCTCATCGGGTTCCCTGCATCCAGATAATTGCAACTTGATAGGAAGGTTCCTACTCACCCTTTGCCCGTTTTGCCGCCTGGCCTGAGACGATGGCTAGTGCGGGCTGCCCGTCGAACTTGGCGTAATAGCCGTTGAGAAGATGAATGCCGGCCGATCCAGAGGTTGCAATGCACAGCCCGCGCCGGCGTGTTCACTTGGCGTAGGCGCAAGCATTGAATGCAGCGGCTTCTTCGTGGCGTACTTGGATGAACTTGATCCGGTCACGGCGTGCGGAGCGCCTCGATGATGCCGTTGATGCCATCACCCCGACGGCCGAAGAGGAGTTGACGGCGAAGTCGAGGAGCTCTCAACCAGGACATCTGATGCAGTGTAGGATACCATTGGATGCGTCTGAGTCGATTTTGCAAGTCATCTCCATCCAAGAGCAGCTGTTTCAGCGGCCGTTCCAATAAGCTCTCGCCAATAAGCTCTCGATTTTTCCGGAACATTTTTGCAAGGCGCGCGGTTGGTTTTGCCGAGAGGTGAACCATGCGTCGCAAGCTCTTGCACCAGTCCGATGGGCAGCGTACCCACGCGGTGGTCCTCAAAACCGGCGACAGGTCATGGAATGCCTGAAGTGCTTCGTAGCTGAAGAGAGGATTTCCGCCGCTCAGCTCACAGCCATCGGGGCGCTCGGAGATGCTGAGCTCTTGTACTTCGATTGGGACAAGAAGGACTATTTGCGCATTCCGGTGACAGCAGGTTGAGGTCGCGTCGCTGATTGGAGATGTGGCAGAGGATCCTTCAGGACATCCCGCCGTCCACGTTCATCTAATCGTCGGCAAGCGGGACGGAACAGCCCGTGTTGATCGCGCATCGGGATGGCACTACGATTCTTGGCAAGTGCCATTCTTTCCCGAAGGCTTGCCGCTCAGGCATCAACTGCAATATTAGGCAAGCCAGTTCGGGACCACGGAGTTCAACCGGGTGTTCTACCGGACGCCCACGCGTGAGGCCGTGAAGAGCTGGCGGGTGCCGACTGGCAAAGATTTCGTGTTCGCCTGGAGGAGCGAATCCGGCTCCTCGGCGACAAGACTGGTCCGATCCGGTTTCAACTCCCGCCGCAGTTTGAAGCCAATGCGGATCGGCTTGCTTCCTTTTTCAAACCGCTCTCCAAGAAGCGGCGTTACAGCATCGAAGTTCCCATCAGAGTTGGTATCAGCCACGCATCATGCTCTCGGACAAGAACGTCTCGCCTTGCCTGTCCGACCGCCATGATGCACCTGCGCCCTGGAATCGCACCGCGGATTTTGTCTATGTGGGCGGCCATGGACCTAGTCCTTGATGACGAGCTAGTCGGAGCCCTTCACCTTCTCGTTTCAACGTGATCAGTCAGGCTGACGACCCAAGGCACGCAGTTGGAACGAACACCACCGGGCCGGGTTGGTGGGAAAATTGGTTCGACCGTGCGAAACCCATAAAAAAGCGCGGCCGAGATCGGAGGAACCAGGATCATGAAACGCTTAATCATTGCTGTCGGCTGCATTCTCCTTGCGAGCCCCGCGCTGGCCCAATCGGTCGGCGAAAAGACCGGGATCAATTCTGCGCTTGGCGTCGCGCCCACCACCGCCGACTTCGTCAAGGAAGTCGCCATCGGCGACATGTTCGAACTGGAATCAAGCAAGCTCGCCGAACAGAAGGGCAACGCACAGGAGAAATCCTTTGCCCAGCAGATGGTGTCCGATCACACCAAGACCGGCAACGACCTGAAAGGCATGCTCAACAGCGGCAAAGTCAAGGCCGAGCTGCCGATGGCGCTCGACAGTTCGCACCAAAGCAAGCTCGACAAGCTGAAGGACCAGTCGGGCAAGGATTTCAGCTCGAATTTCGACTCCTATCAGGTCAGTGCGCACAAGGATGCGATATCGCTGTTCGAGCGCTACGCGAAGGGTGGCGACAATTCCGAACTGAAGGATTGGGCCGGGAAGACGCTGCCAACACTCAAGCACCACCTCGAAATGGCGCAGGAGCTTGGCAAGGCGCCGAGCGTCGGCCAGTCCAGTAAGTAGGGCCCTGCCTGATCTGACGAAAGGATGTCGGCAAGCCTGACGGCGTCTTCAGCGGACGCGGCTTCTCTCTGGTTGTCGGGCCAAAACGAGATGAACAGCAGATCGAAACCATCGCGCAGGGCACGTCGTGCACACCTCGGGACTGACGCTTGCCCTTAGGCTTTCGCAAATAGCACAAGGAGCCGAAAAGATGGCAGACCAGAAACTCATCGACCCAACGGGACGATGCCCGAGACCGCCGTTCAGGCAGTTGCAGCCCTGGCCGGCCTCGCCAGCAAAATGGATCCGCGGCCGGACCATGCGAAACCAGCTACAACGGCCCAGAGAGGCGCAAGGCCCAAGGGCGGACCGCCGATGAGGTCCGCTCACAGCCACTCTTACACGCCCCGCCTCGTCCTTAGGCGAGAAACCGGCTTCGCATGAGCGGCTTCCTGCCGGCTGTGGCCTTAATCGATCTCCTCGATCACTGTGCGTTCACGCGGCTCGATCATAAAAGTCCGATTGTCGCGATGTATGTAGCGGTATTCCCGCAAGGCGGGCGCCTCTCTGTATACCTCGCTCGGAAACTCCTCGATCTCAACGGTCTCTGGCACGCGCTCGCCGGTCCGGATTTCCGATCGCGCGGTGCTTCCGGTGGTCCGACCCTCGGCACGCGTCTTCGCGTGCTTGCGGACCACCTCGCGGTCACGATCCGAGAACTTGGAGCTGCTGCGCTCACGTGTTGTCGTTGTCGCAGTCGACTGTCCTGAATACGGCAGCACAGTCACGATCTTGTAATTCGCGGGATCGACGACGACGATCTCGTCTTTCACGAGCGCGAAGCTTAAGCCGCGATACTGCGGCACGATTTCGACGACATCAGGCGGCAGGGTTGCGAGCTGGATATCGCGCGGCACAACCGTCCCGACCGACAATGAGAAATTGACGTTGGTGACAGGCCGGACGTTGAGCCGCGAAATCGACTGGCTAATCCGGGTTTCCTGCTGCTTGTTGATATTGACGTCAGTTCGCGCCGCCGTCGGCGACGAGCCGCCACTCGGCGGAGCCTGCTGGGCCTGCTCGGTGACGGGTGCATTGGGCGCCTGCTGAGATTGGTTCGTTCCACTCGCACCCGGCGCCTGCTGAGCCTGATTGGTGTTTGCCGGCGGATTGGTGCTCTGCTGCGACGCGGGCGGGTTGGTAGTCTGCTGTGCCGACGAGCTCGTGCCAGTGCCCGCGGATGGCTGTGCGCCGGTGTTCGTCTGGGCCGATGTGCCCGAGGAAGGCTGCTTCTGTGCCTGAGGCGCCGACTGTCCCGTGCCCGGCGATGCTGTGTTGGGCTGTGCGGTTGGATTGGTCTGCGCTTGCGTCGGCTGGTCAACAGCCGGGTTACGCGGGTTTGGGGGCGACTGCGCGAACGCGGCGTTCGCGATCACCACTCCCAAAGCGGTGGTTGCCAGAAGACGGATCATTGCTCACTCTCCCTCTCGAATGTGTCCTTTTCTGCTCCAGTTAGTCTAACCTGCGTTAGAACGCACGGTTCCACTTTTCCCGAGGAACGATGCCTTTCGCGTGGTTGGCCTCGGCGCGGGTGTCCTGATCCAGCGCTTACGTGTGTGTCCAGGACGTAACGGCCGCCTGCGGTACAGTCGTGGGTCGTCCAAACCATCGGCCCGAAAGCTGATAGCCATAATTCGTCGTCGAGCCCGTGTTGTGATAACTCGAACGGGCGACCGTTCAGGCGGCCGTAGCGCTTCTATTGCTCAAATAGACCTGCCTTGCAATTTTTCCACCGCGGCTTCCTTTACAAAAACAGGGTCGACATCTTGCAGGTAGTGAACGATGCCGAAGAATATTGTGATCTTTTCCGACGGCACAGGCCAGGCCGGCGGAATCAATTTCGACGAAGCGCGGACGAACGTTTACAAGCTGTACCGCGCCTGCCGCTTCGGTCCGGACACGAAGGTCGAACCATCCGAACAGGTCGCCTTCTACGATGCCTGTCTCGGTTCGGCGTCCGATGGCGGTCATTTCAGGATTGGCTGGATGCGGTGGCTGTACAATCTCGCCAGCATGGCGACGGGCCTCGGGATCACTCGGAACATTGTCGATTGCTACGCCGCGATCATCGCCCTGTATGAGGAAGGCGATCGGATCTTCCTGATCGGTTTCAGCCGGGGCGCCTACACGGTCCGATCGGTTGCAGGGGTCATGACCCATTGCGGTGTCCCGCGCCATATGCCCGATGGCTCGCCCTTGCGCCGCGACCCAAAGAGCATCCACAAGCTGGCCGAGCATGCGGTCAAGGATGTCTATCAATTCTGTCCATCCTACTCGCGCAAAAGTCTTGGATACCGGCGGTTCCTGCTGGAGACTCGAGACGCGATCGCCGCACAATTCAGACAGCAGTACGGCAGCACAATCACCGTAAACGGCGCTAGCGTGGACCCAAGAGTCTGGAGCCGTCTTCCATGTTAGAGCCCACAGCTCGGCTCGGCCGCATCGCTATCCTCTGGCGCGGCGACGAAGCGGCGAGCCGCAATGCCTCCCGAGAGACCAGCGGGTTCAAGGAAGTGTTCGCTGCGCTGGCCGATATTGGCGTCGATGCCGATCCGGTGGTCTATGGGGACAACGTCAGCGACGCAGTGCGCGCACAGCTCAGCCACGTTTGATGGCGTGCTCGTCTGGGTCAACCCCATTCACGAGGAGCGGAATCGCGCCAACCTTGACGCGCTGCTGCGCGAGGTCGCTGCGCGTGACGTGTGGGTGAGCGCCCATCCGGACGTGATCCTCAAGATGGGCACCAAGGAGGTCGCTCCATCGTACTCGTATGATGGGCTGGGGCTGCGACACGATCCTCTATCGAACGGCCGAGGCGATGCGCGTGGAATTGCCGTCACGGCTCGCCACTGGGCCGCGCGTCATCAAGCGCAACCGGGGCAACGGCGGTCAGGGCGTCTGGAAGATCGAGCTGCTGCCCAATCCAGGCAACCGGGTCGATAGTACGCGTGCTGGACGCCACGAAGGACGCAGCAGAGGAGCTGGCACTGGACGATTTTCTCGATCGGTGCATCGAGTATTTCCAAGACGGATGCGTGATCGATCAACCGTTCCAGGTGCGCCTGAGCGAAGGTGTGGTTCGCTGCTATATGGCCGGCGACCGTTGCGCGGGCTTCGGCCATCATAAGGTCAAGATCCTGGTGGACGCACCCGCCGCGCGCGCCGAAGCCGGACCGCGGCTCTATACTTCCAATGCCGACCCGCGCTTTCGGCACCTGCGCCGGTTGATGGAAGATGATTGGACGCCGCAGCTTATGTCCTTGCTGGATATCTCGAGGAGCGATCTCCCGATGATCTGGGACGCCGACTTCATGCTCGGCCCGCCCGACGCCCACGGAGCCGACAGTTACGTGCTCGGCGAGATCAATGCGAGTTCGGTGTTCCCAATCCCCGATGAGGCGCCGGCGGAGATTGCACGCCGGGTTGCCGATCGGCTGCAGTCGAAGCTTTGAGTGGTCAATGGTTTACGCACCGTAGTGCCGGCACTCCTCGATCGCATTTGCGCGCCTGTCGGATGCCCGCCTGGACCTGAAGCTGAGTGAACGCCCGGTGTTATTTCCGAGATCTTGTTTTCTTATCGGTACGCCGCATAACTGACTTAGCGGCGCTTCGATAGTCCACCATAGGCTGCGTCGCCAGCACCACCTTGAGGTCAGACCGTAGCGCAATCACCGGATACCCCGGAGCGCCGACAGCACCGTCGAAAGCGTCGCCAACTCCACGCCTGGCTCAACGCGGATGCGCGCTCCACTCACCTCGATCTCGATCACCCCGCAGGGCTTGGCCGGCCGCGCGGCGATCTCCAAAGGCGTCGTTTGTGCCGGCGAAATACGCTCGGACTCGCCAGCTGTCCCGCCACCGC
>NZ_JADPKQ010000201.1:0-7512 GCF_023074015.1 Bradyrhizobium sp. 142 | reverse complement strand
CGAAGAGCAAGGCGGCGCCGAAGTGCTTGCGGTCGGCCAGACGGACCTGCAGCCCGCCGGCCTCCGACGCGGCCGGCGCCCCTTCGGAAACCGGCGCTTTCGCGACGATCGAAAAATCGCCGACGAGCTCACAGCCGCGCCGGAAATCGCCCGCCACGGTCACACGCTTGAGCTCGGGGCGGGCGCTGCGTAGCGATGCCACCGCGTGGTCCAGCAGGGCGGCTGCGCGATTCATGTGAAGGCGGCCGTGGCCGCTCTTGGCGATGGCCAGGTTCTGCAGGATCTTGGTCTGGAGCGCGGCGTCGTTTGGCTCTCCGGGATGCGGTCGTCCTTGGCCGCGGCCTCAAGTTCGGCGAGGGAGCCGATGCCCAGGTCCCTGTGGAGCCGCAGCACTTTGTCCGGCCCATGCCCGGGCACGCTCAGGAGCTCCAGCACGCCGACCGGGATTTCCTGCCGGAGCTTCTCGAGACTCGGGTGGGAGCCAGTGCGGTGAAGCTTGGTGATGATGTCGGCGATGGCGTCTCCGACGCCAGGAAGCCGGTCCTCGGCGATCAGCCGGTCGAGCGGTATGGCAAGCGCCGCCAGGCTGTCCGCCGCCCGCGAGTAGGGCTTGGCGCGATACGGGTTGCCGCCGCGCAGGGCGGTGCGCTGCGCGTACTCGCGCAGCAATCTCGCCACCTCTTGCGTATCAGCCTTGGGCACCACGCCTCCCGATAAATCTCGGCTTGGTGAATCTCAACGGGCTGGCGCAGGCACCGGTTCCGGATGCCCCTTCGCTCGGCGCCGGAACACCACCGGTTAGACAGTTGGCCCGAAAGACTGATGGAGCCATTCGCCATGATCAAAAGCGATACGCTGCTGGAGAAATGCCCTCGCTGCGGCGCCTGGCGGGCCGCGCGTGCTAAATTGTCAAGCGGCCGCCAGCGGCTTGCCGGACGACCCTTTCTTGTCGACCTTTTCCGGTTGCTCTGGCTCTTTGGCGAGCCGGCCGCGCAGTAGCGCGAGCACGGCCGCTTCCGCAGGCTTGAGACTTTCCACATGGCTCCGAAGCTCGCTCTCGGCTTGTGACTTGATCTCAAGGACCAGGTTTCCATCCAAGTAGGAGTTCAGCACCTCGGGATGGATGTAACACTTCCTGCAAATCGTGGGCGTGTTGCCGAGCCGCGCGGAGACTTTCTCGATGGCGCTGCGAAGATTGCGCTTGGCCTGAACCGCGCTGTCGAAGCTCTCTAGCTCGGCGAGCGCCATGGCCGCCAGAACCGTGCCTGCCCAGGTCCGGAAATCCTTTGCGGTGATGTCATTCCCGGTAATTTCCTTGAGGTACTCATTCACGTCCGTCGATGTGACATCCTGGCAATTGCCCTGTTCATCGACGTACTGAAGCAGCTCTTGTCCGGGGAGCTCCTGACAAGCTCGAATGATCTTGGCGATGCTCCGATCCCGCAGGCGTAGCGACCATTGTTTGCCGCTTTTGGCGGTGAAGCGGAAACGCACCTCGTTCCGCTCGATCTTGACGTGTCGGTTCTTCAATGTAGTCAGGCCATAGCTGTTGTTCTGCCTAGCGTAGTCGTCATTCCCGACGCGGATCAACGTGGTCTCCAGGAGATGCACGACGGTTGCCAGAACTTTTTCCCGAGAGAGGCCGCGCAGCCCCATGTGCTCGCGCACTGTTTCCCGAATGGATGGCAGCGCCTCAGCAAAAGCGGCCACATGCTCGTACTTCGTGCTTTCCCGCACCTCGCGGAAGCGCGCGTGATAGCGGTATTGCTTGCGTCCCTTTGCGTCGCGGCCCGTTGCTTGGATATGGCCGTCCGCAAACGGACAAATCCACACGTCGGTCCAGGCGGGCGGGATCGCAAGTGCCCTGATCCGCGCCAGCGCGTCAGGCTCGATGAGCCTCGTGCCGTCGGGCTGTGTGTAGCTGAATCCCGTCCCCGCCCTCTTGCGACGAATACCGGGCCGTTCGTCCGAAACATATCTCAGGCCCGCAGATTCGGCGGCATCCATCGGGTCGACCATCGCCTGGACGTTATCCGGTGACTCCACCAGCAACACATTGCCTCCTATCCCGGCCCCCAAAAATGAACCTTTCTGATTATAGGGGGTTCCTCCAAAGCCTCAGTCCTAAGAGCGGCGCGACGGCGCAGGGCCGGCGAGCGCTAACCGGTATGTGTCTGGGCTAACTGGTGGTCCGGTGACGTGCGCCTCGCCTCGCCGCGGCCGGCTTCCCAGCGCCGCGCCGTTCGGGCTTTGCCGGGCGTCCGGCGTCGATGCTGCGCCGGAGCGCATCCATAAGGTTGACGATGTTTTCGGGCGACGGCTTGATGGGAGACGGCTGCGCGGGGCGCCTCGCCTGTTTCTTGCGCAGGATCCGCCGGAGCGCGCTGCGGTAGTGATCCTCCAGCAGAGCGGGATCGAAATCGGTCGACTTCGAGCGGATGATGTGCTGTGCGAGCGTCATCATCTCGGAAGGCAGCTTCACCTCCGGAATCTCGCTGAAATATTCGGACGCGTTCCGGAGCTCGTGTGCAAAGCGCAGTGCTATACCGCGAAAGCCGCCACCCGTTGGCTCGACCAAAAACACCCGCTCACGCGAGGACAGCACAACGCGGGCGAGGCCGACAACGGCTTCCCGACTCATCGCATCGCGGATCACCGCGAACGCTTCCGGTCCGATCTCCTCGCGCGGCACGATGTAGTACGGCTTCTCGAAATATCCCGCATCGATCTGCCCGGCGGGAACGAAGTGCTCAATTTCGATTGTGCGCGTGTTCTGCGGCCGCGGGATAGGGGCCGCTTCCTCGAGCTCCCCGGCTTCATCATCATAGTCGCCGGCGCTCCCTTCACGGGTATGGTTCTGAACGCCGGCGGGCGCGATTGGCGGGCTTTCACGGCGGGGCGCAGCAAGTTCCACGGCCCCCACCGGGGCGGGGCGCTCGCTCCGCGCGTGCTCAAGGTCCCGGTCCTCGACTAGCAGGAACTCGTTCTCGCCGACCTCATAGCCGCGCGCCATCTCGGCGGCGTCCACGGCTTCGCCGGTGATGGAATCGACGAGCTTATGTTTGAGGCGATGACCCGTTCGCCGGTTGACCTGACGGAAGGAGACGCGCTCTGCCGCCGAGATCGCGGGATAGAGCGCGATCGGACAGGAGACGAAGGACAGCTTCAGATAGCCCTTCCAGTACGGCCGCGACGCGGACACCGGAGACTCCGACGCAACAGGATACAAGAGCCAAAGCCTGAGGGCGAAGGCCAAGGAGTCAACGGAGGGAAGCGACGGAAGTTTCAGGGCATTTTGCGCTGTGTTGCAGAACTGACTTCGGCGTGGACGATCAGGCCGACCGATGCCGCCTGTGAGCTCTTCACGGCGATCTCCTCGCAGGACACCCCTTATCGCAATCGGGCGCACGCCACGGTGAAAGTCAGAGAGGCTCCCGCACAATGCCTCCAGATAGGACGCGAGATCGACCGTGCTGTTGACCGCCGTGTCGCGCAGCCTGTCATGGACGTTCGCGACCACCTCGATCCGAGTCAGGGCGGACGTGATCGCCGCCTGCACGGCGGGATTGGAGTCCGAGCGCGCCTGCAGCCGCAGGATCGAGATGATCGTCGCGAGGTCGTTCCTGGTCCGGTGTGCAAGCTCCATCATTAGAACGTCCGCGTACGCCTTCGCCTCCGAGTGCTTCTCCAGCGTCGTGCGCAAAGCTTCCGTTACCGCGGCAATGCACAGTCCGCTCGCCAGGAAAACCAGGAGCGGCAGGATCGCGGCACCAGGGGACGGCGGTATGAAGTATCGCGCGGCCAGTGCCGCACTCGCGCCGGTGGCCAGAAACCCCGAGCCGCGATCGAAGATGACTGATGCGAGGAAAATGGCCGGGATGAAAAGTATCAGAGGATATTGCCTCAACTGGTCGTCCAGCAGAAGGTTCGCCACGAAGGCCAGGCCAACCAACCCCAGGCTCAAAAGATACCGCACCCATACCGGGTATCTCGGTGTGACGGACATGAAGCGAAGCAGGAGTCGGTCCATGGAAAGCAACGATCCGTTTTGGCGGCATGATCCTGTCGCTTGCCGGCGGCACGCCAGCTAGGAGCGGCCCGCGGAGAGGGGCTGGCATCGGAAAAATACGTGCGCGGCGGGCTGCGATGTGGAGGGCCTTTGCGCGACTGCCGTACCATTGGCAGGAATCACTGTCCGTAGCGGGTGAAGATGTCTACTTTTGTAGCTCGTGATCTGTCGCTGCGTTGTGGAGGTGGAGCGGAGCCGGAAGGCGTGGACGGTTCCGCCGAGATGGTCATGCCACGGATACTGCCGGTTAGGTCCTCTTTGCTCCGTCGAAACACTTCACGAGCTACAAACAGGCGACAGATCACGAGCTACGGACACCATTGGCAGGAACCTCTTGTGTCCGTGCGCGATCAAGAACTAAGCTGGACGCCGGCGGGGAATCCAGAAATGTCGGTGCTACATCCGATCCGGAAGCCGTGCCCGGTCTGCGGGAGGCCGATGAGGCTCGTCCACGACGAGACGGCGGAACGCGAGCAGTATGTCTGCCCCCGTTGCGGCGGCGATCCGCTGCACGACGACGCGGCCCGAAGGTGGGCCGCCAGCCCGCTGAAACCGCCGGCCGAGACCTAGCCGATCGCATCGACCGTGTTCTCGTTGGAGAAAACGTCGATCCGGGCGGTCTGAAGACGAAAAGCGAAAACGGGGCCGCCGTGGAAGCCGAAAGCCTCTGCTGGTCGCCTTCGCGCTTGGAACGTAGTTCGCCTTGCCGCTTTTTCCCAGTGACCGAAGGATGTGAACGAGCATTGCGCGTGCCTCGCTGGGCGACGGAGGAGAGGCGATGAAATCCACAGTGCTGGGGCTCGTTCTTGGGCTCGCTGTCTCGACGTCCATGCTCTCGGCGGAGCCCGTGAGATGGGCGACCTACTCCATCCCCCAGACCGGCACCTCGGTCGATTTGCCCGTCTCGATCTTTGCCGAAGAAGCGGGCCGTCCGGACGGCTACGGACAGCGTTTTCGAACCGCTGACGGCCGAGCCGACCTCACGATACAGGCCGTACCTAACGTCTCGAACGACTCGCCCGCCGCTTTTCTCGCGAAAAAGCATCCGCCCGCACGCATTCAGTACAAGCGAGTGACGCCCCGGTTTTTCGCGGTGTCGAGCTACAAGGGCGACAAGGTCTGGTACGATCGCTGCAACTTCTCGGGCGGATTGGTTCACTGCATCCTGATCAACTACCCGGCGAGGGAAGAGCATGCCTGGGACGACATCGTAACGCGCATCAGTGTCTCGCTGAACGGTAGGTAGGTCGATTGCGTGGACGCCGCCGAGCGACCTCGACCCGTTTGCCGGTGCCACCTCTCGGCACGCGCGGCGGGTTTTAGGAACCACGCTCACAGGCACAAGTTGGTCCGAGCAGCTCGAGGTGCCGATGAGATTTACCGTCGCGCGTGCCGCACTTCCGTACCGGCCCATCGAGGTCTCGGCCGGGACATTCCTCGTCGTGATCTGCGTCGCTCGCCATCTTGTGCGTCGCGCAGCGCGGCCGCGGAGTGAGGCGGAGTGAAGCTGCCTCGATGCGGATCGCCCAAATCGCGCCGTTGGCCGAAAGCGTTCCAACGAAGTTCTATGGCGGTACCGAGAGAGTTGTTGCCTGACTTGTCGACGAGCTCGTCGAACTCGGACACCACGTCACGCTATTCAGCGGCGAGTCGAGCGGCCATCCTGTAGGGCCGCGCGCGTTGCGGCTCGGCCGCCACACACGGACCCGAGCATCGCCGACGGGGTGCGGCTAGAAGCGATCGCGCGAGGGGCCGCGGAGTTCGACGTGGTCCACGCTCATATCGACTGGCTGCATTTGCCGATCCTGACGCGCTTGGGAATTCCGTTCCTCACCACGATGGATGGCCGGCTGGACTTGCCCGGCATTCCCGTGGCGGTTTGGGAATTCCCGGACGCATGCTTCGTCTCGATCTCGGACAACCAGCGCGCACCACTGAAGACAGCCAACTGGTGTGGCACCCGTGCGTCAGGGGCTGCCGGCGAGCCTCTTTCGGCCATCGTAAGAACAGGAACCCCCTTCCTCGGACGGCCTGACGGCCGACAAGGGGCCGGAGGAGGCGATCCGGATCGCCCGCGCGGCGGGCATGCCCCTACGCATCGCAGCGAAGGTGCCGAAAGGCGAAACGGCGTACTATAAGAAACGTCTGGAGCCTGAGATCGACGGCACGCAGGTCCAGCCATCGGTGAAGTCGACGAACACGGGACGCAGCCGTTTCTGTCGGTGCTGCGGCCCTGCTGTTTCCTATCAACTGGCCCGAGCCCTTCGGAGTGGCGATGATCGAAGCCGTGCGGCACTCCGGTCATGGCCCGGTGCCGGAAGTTACCGACGAAGGAGTGACCGGCTTCATCGTCAAGAACGAAGCGGCGGCGGTCCAGGCGGTGAAAGACCTGGCACGGATAGACCGGCGCAAGGTCCGGGCGCGGTTCGAACAGCGCTTCACGTCAGACCGGATGGCACGGGCCTGTGAGACCCACTACCGACGGCTCATCGCCGCACCTGCCCACCTCCCGGTCGTCACCGAATATCTCACGCCCGCGTCTCCGCTCGTCCGGTGAGCGGAGCTGTAGGCGGCGCGCGTTTGACTACGGGTAGGCCTCGGTCATGCCGCGCACATGTTTCTCGGTGATCCGCATGCATCTGTTCCCGTTATCAACAGCCTGCATCGGAACAAAATCGACCGTGGCTGCAAGCTGCCAGTCATGCACAACGTCGGACGAGCCGATCCTGCCGTACGGCTTCCGAAGTGGAGCACCCTCGCGCAAGATTTCGGCGGACTAGGAACGCACGAATGGGCTGTTGGTTGAATTCGCATTTAGAAGGAGGAAATTACATGGCCTACGAAGAGCGCGAGACAAGAAATCTGATTGGCAGCGACAAGGTCGAAGGTACTGCGGTCTATGGTGCCGACAATCAGCGCATCGGTTCAATTGAACGGGTGATGATCGATAAAATCAGCGGCAGGACCGCCTATGCCGTCCTGGGATTTGGCGGCTTTCTAGGCATCGGAGACGATCACTATCCGCTTCCGTGGCAGTCACTGAAGTACGACACGAATCTCGGCGGCTACGTCACAGGCGCTACCGAGGACCAACTGCGGGGCGCGCCAAAGTACAGCAGCGAGAGCAGTTGGAACTGGTCGGATCCTGCGATGGCCCGCTCGGTCGATGACTACTATGGCGGCATCCCAGCTCCATGAACTGGATGCCAGGAGCGGCATGAGCAAGGCCAAAAGACAGTAGAGAAGCAACGGCCGAGCTGCCGCGAAATCAGCATGGAGCGGTTTCGCTGCGGTCTACCTAGGGCGCGCCTAGCCGAGAGGCCGTGCTTGTCTGAAATGGAAACAGTTGGGCGCGAACCTCCGGGCCACACTGCGCACCTCGCTCTCGGATGTCTCCAAGGCGATCTTCTGGGCGAGCATGACGTCTCCGATCGGCAGAGCGC
>NZ_JADPKQ010000071.1:0-7566 GCF_023074015.1 Bradyrhizobium sp. 142 | reverse complement strand
CAATGGGGGGTGCCTCCGCAGAGGGGCAGTCGTTATCACGGATGGTGTCCCCAAGAGGAGAGAGCCCTCACCCGGCGCGCGAGACGATGCTTCGCATCGCCCGGTCGCGCCGACCTCTCCCGCAAGCGGGAGAGGTATTCGAGCCCGCGGTTGCGCAATCACCAAAACGGCAATGATTAAAACCGCTTACCATCACATAAAGGGCGTAATCGCACCCGAAAAGTCGCCTGGAGTTCCGCAGCCTTTGCGCCCGGACACATTATTTGGTTTGCCGCGATATTTGGCTTACCTAACAAGGCCTGACGGCCGCATTGGATGGCTTCGTGCTGACCCTGATCCCTCATCTGCCCCGGCTGCATCGCGCCGGCCGGCGGGCTCTGGCCGCGCTGTGCGCCCTGGCTTTCGCCTGGGAGGCGAAGCCGGCGGCGGCGCAGGGCAAGCTCGAGGCGCAGTATGAGGCGACGCTGGCCGGCATTCCCGTCGGCAAGGGCGCCTGGAACATCGACATCCAGGACGAGGTGTTTTCCGCGGCGGCCTCGGGCGGCACCTCGGGGCTGCTGAAATCGATCGCCAACGGGTCCGGCACCGGCGCCTCGCAGGGGCGCGTGGTCAACGGCGCGCTGGTCGCGACCGGCTACCAGGCCTCCACCACCACCTCGAAGAAAACCGAAGAGATCCGCATCACGCTCGACAAGGGCAATGTGAAGGACTTTGCGATTCTGCCGGAGCCGCCGGTCGATGCCGATCGCATCGTCGTCACCGAGGCGCATCGCCGCGGCGTCTGGGACCCGATGACGGCCTCGCTGCTGCGCGTGCCCGGCACCGGCGATCCCCTGTCGGCGGAGGCCTGCAAAAATTCCGCGCCGGTGTTCGACGGCCGCATGCGCTACGAGCTCAAGCTCGATTTCAAGCGCATGGAAACGGTGAAGGCGGAAAAGGGCTATCGCGGCCCGGTCGTGGTCTGCTCGCTGTATTTCGTCCCCGTCGCCGGCTACATCCCCGACCGCCCCGTGATCAAATACCTCGCCGCCCAGCGCAACATCGAGATCGCGTTTGCGCCAGTGGCGGGCACGCGGATCCTGGTCCCGTTCTGGCTGAAAGTGCCGACGCCCTTGGGCCCGGCGATGCTGGAAGCCACCAGCTTCATCACCTCAGCCCAGCCGCCCAGAGTCGCCAAGACGCAGTAGGCGCGGCCGCGTAGCCCGGATGGAGCGAAAGCGAAATCCGGGATTCCCGCCCGCGGCCCCCCGCATTCCGCTGCGCTCCATGCAGGCTACGGTTTCCGCCCCCCGTCATTCCGGGGCGCGCTCCCTTTGGCGCGAGCTATGATGCGCAATTGCGCATCTGAGAATCCATCAGGCCGCAGAGATCGTTGTGCGATGGATTCCGGGCTCGCGCTGACGCGCGCCCCGGAATGACGGGGAGGAGATTTTTGGCCGGTAAACAAGCCCGTCATTTCAACGACTTACCTACTGTGCATGGGGTTGTTTTCACGCTTTTGGTGTTGGATGGTCCGCCCACGTGAATCCATTTGACTCCTCCCCGATTCTGATTCGACTCCGCGCCGTCCCCAGCTTTAAGAAACCCGCCACGCAAACGCCGCTTGTGCGACAGCGCGAAACTCCATCTAGTGCGAGGCAACCAACGTCCCGCGACATCTTGCGTGAACGGAACAGGACTCAACACGCCGTCAGCGATTCGGCCGCGATTCGTTCTGGAGTCGTTCCGAAGCTTAAAGCCAACGGGAAAAGCGTCGCAAAGTGAGACAGTTGCGCGAGGATTGGGGAGCGTCGCCGTATTCTCCGCTGTCATGCCCCGGCTTGACCGGGGCATCCAGTACGCCGCGCCCTCTCGGCTTGATCTGCGCCGCCTCTGGAATACTGGATCGCCCGGTCGAGCCGGGCGATGACAGCGGTGTGTACGCACGATGAGCGCTTCGCGCCATCGCCCCAAACAGCACTGACATTCGCCCCAAATCGCCATTACCTAATCCCCTACATGCCTTTTTCCTCCTCCCCCTTCGCCTCCGAGCGCGCCCCCGGTGCTGGCGTCACTGCAGTGCTCGGGCCCACCAACACCGGCAAGACCCATCTGGCCATCGAACGGATGCTGGCGCATTCGTCCGGCATGATCGGGCTGCCGCTGCGGCTCTTGGCGCGCGAGGTCTACAACAAGATCGCCGATCGCGCCGGACCCGAGGCCGTCGCGCTGATCACCGGCGAGGAGAAGATCAAGCCGAAGGCGCCGCGCTATTGGGTTTCGACCGTCGAGGCGATGCCGCGCGACCTCGACGTCTCCTTCCTCGCCGTCGACGAGGTCCAGATCGCATCTGATCTCGAGCGCGGCCACGTCTTCACCGACCGCATCCTCAACCGCCGCGGCCGCGACGAGACGCTGCTGCTCGGGGCTGCGACGATGCGCCCGATCATCGAGCGTCTGTTGCCCGGCGTTTCCATGATCACGCGGCCCCGGCTGTCGCAGCTCGAATTCGCCGGCGACCGCAAGATCACGCGCCAGCCGCGGCGCACCGCGATCGTCGCCTTCTCCGCCGATGAAGTCTACGCCATCGCCGAGCTGATCCGCCGCCAGCATGGCGGCGCCGCCGTGGTGCTGGGATCGCTGTCACCGCGCACGCGCAATGCGCAGGTGGCGATGTTCCAGAACGGCGACGTCGATTATCTCGTCGCCACCGATGCGGTCGGCATGGGCCTCAATCTCGACGTCGACCACGTCGCCTTCGCCTCCGACCGCAAGTTCGACGGCCACCAGTTCCGCCGCCTGACGCCGTCCGAATTCGCGCAGATTGCCGGCCGCGCAGGGCGCGCCACGCGCAACGGCACCTTCGGCACCACCGGCCGCTGCGCGCCGTTCGAGCCCGAGCTTGTGAACGCGCTGCAGAACCACACTTTCGACAGCGTCAAGGTTTTGCAATGGCGCAATGCCAGGCTGGATTTCGCCTCGCTCGGCGCGCTCCAGGTCTCGCTGAACCTCGCCCCCGGCCACGAGTCCCTGACGCGCGCGCCGATCGCCGAGGACATGCGGGTGCTCGATCACGCCGCCCGCGACGTCGAGGTGCGCGATATCGCGCATGGCAAAGCGGCTGTGGAACGGCTGTGGGAAGCCTGCCAGGTCCCGGATTACCGGAAGCTGTCGCCGGCCGCCCATGCCGAGCTGGTGACCACGCTGTACGGCTTCCTGATGCAGAAGGGCCGCATTCCCGACGCCTGGTTCGGCGCCCAGATCGACCAGGCCGACCGCGTCGACGGCGACATCGACACCCTGTCGGCGCGGATCGCGCAGATCCGCACCTGGACCTTCGTCGCCAACCGGCCGGACTGGCTCGCCGACCCCGAACACTGGCAGGGGATCGCGCGGGAGGTCGAAAATAAATTATCGGATGCGCTCCATGAACGCTTGACTGAGCGTTTCGTTGATCGTCGGACCAGTGTATTGATGCGCCGCTTGCGGGAGAACACGAGCTTGAATACGGAAATCGGCAAGACCGGCGAAGTCATCGTCGAAGGCCATGTCATCGGCCGCCTCGATGGCTTCACCTTTGCACCGGATGCGGCGGAAGCCGGCTCGGATGCGAAAGCCTTGCAGGCTGCCGCCCAGGCGGTGCTCGCCGGCGAGATCAATGCGCGCGCCGAAAAATTGGGCAATGCGCCGGACGAGCAGTTCGTGCTGACGTCCGACGGCACCATCCGCTGGACCGGCGATGCCGTGGCGCGGCTGACCGCCGCAGACGAGGCGCTGCATCCGCGCATCCGCATCATCTCCGACGAGCGGCTGACAGGCGCGCCCCGCGACAAGGTGCAGGCGCGGCTCGATCTCTGGCTCAAGACGCATATCGAAAAGCTGCTCGGGCCGATGTTCGAGCTGTCGAAAGCGGCTGACGTCACCGGCATTGCCCGCGGCATCGCCTATCAGCTGGTCGAGGCGCTCGGCGTGCTGGAGCGGCCGAAGATCGTGAGCGAGCTGAAGGATCTCGACCAGCCATCGCGTGCCGTCTTGCGCAAATACGGCGTCCGCTTCGGCGCCTATCACCTCTATTTCCCCGGCCTGTTGAAGCCCGCGGCGCGTGCGCTTGCCGCACTGCTGTGGGCGCTGAAGCAGGACAATGTCGATCTGTCGTCGCTGTCAGGCGCGCAGCATCTGGCAAGCTCGGGCCGCACCTCGTTCCCGGTCGACAAGCAGCTGCCGCGCGATGCCTATCGCGTGCTCGGCTACAAGCAGGCCGGCGAGCGCGCCGTGCGCGTCGACATTCTGGAACGGCTCGCCGATCTGATCCGCCCGGCGCTGTCGTGGCGCGAGAATTCGCCCGGCGAAAAGCCGGCCGGCGCGTTCGACGGCCGCGGTTTTGTCGTGACGCAGGCGATGACCTCGCTCACCGGCTCGGCCGGCGAAGATTTCGCCTCGGTGCTGCGCGCGCTCGGCTATCGCATGGAGAAGCGCGCACCGCTGCCGCCGAAGCCGGCGGCGCCTGTCGCGGAGACGGTCGCAACCGAAACGTTGCCCGCCGAGGGCAGCGCAGAGACGTCGAGCGAGACCTCAACCAAGATCGCAGCCGAGGCCGTTGCCGGCCTCCCGGAGGAGTCGACTGCATCCACCGAAGTCGCCGCCGAGCCGGTCACGGTCGAAGACGCGCCCGGCATGGAGCAGCACGACGAGCCCGCACCGGAAGCCGGGCCGGCGTTGGAAGCATCAAGCGAAGCCCCCGTCACACCGGAAGACGCCCCTGGCATCGCGCCGCCGGCTGAAGAGGCCGCCGCGCCTGAGGAGGTTCCGAGCCTCGAGGCTGCACCCGCAGAGACCGCCGCAGCGGAAGCCGCCACATCGGCCGATGCCGCTGCGCCTGTGGAACCCGCACCTGCGGAGCCCGAGCTCGTCGAGGTCTGGCGTCCCGCTGGCCGTCATGAGGATCGCAAGCCGCGCCACGAGCGCCATCGCCACCAGCGTCACCACAATCAGCTGCGTGCGCAGGACGGCGCCCAGGCTGGCGCTGCACCGGCAGAGGGCGAAGCGGCGCCGGCGGCCGATGGCGAGAAGCGTGGCGAGCGTCATCGCCATGGCGGTCATCGCAGGGATGGCGGCAAGGATTTCCGCAAGCCTCGCGAGGGCGGCGCCGAAGGCGCGCCGCGCCAGGAGGGACGCGAGAACCAGGGACGCGAGAACCGCAGCTTCCAAGGTAGAGATCAGGGCAAGGATCGCGACAAGGATCGCGATCGCAACAAGGGCAAGTTCGGCGGCGATCGCGACAAGGGCCGCGACAATCGTGGCCGCGACCGCGACAAGGGCCGCGACCGCCAGGGCGGTCCCTCGCTGCGTCCCTACGCATCGAGCGCGAATCCGCGCGAGCGCGATCGTCCGATCGATCCGAACTCGCCCTTCGCCAAGCTCGCCGCGCTGAAGGAGCAGCTCGCGGGGCGCAAGGAATAGCCAAGCGGAAGGAAGAGGAAGAACGCCCACGACCGAACGGCAGCGCCTCGACAAATGGCTGTGGCATGCGCGGGTGGTGAAGGCGCGCACCTCGGCGGCTGAGCTCGTCGAAACCGGCCACGTCCGCATCAATGGCGTGCGCGAGAAGTCGCCGGGGCATGCGGTCAAGATCGGCGACGTGCTGACGATCGCGCTCGATCGCACCGTGCGCGTCCTGAAAGTGGCCGCCTTCAATGAGCGCCGCGGCGATGCTGCTTCGGCGCGCGTGCTCTACGAGGAGCTCGGCGAGGCCAAGCGCAACTAGAAGCGCAATTAATTGCGCGTTACATTCATTTCTTGGTCGATCACGCGCGGAAAGCAGCCATGATCGGCCGCTCCCGACCTTGCGGCGCCGGGCCATCCGCGCTACGCAAGCCGCGACTTTTAAAAGAGCTTTTCGGAGCGTTGGATGACTTACGTCGTCACTGAAGCCTGCATCAAGTGCAAGTACACCGACTGCGTCGAGGTCTGCCCGGTCGACTGTTTCTACGAGGGTGAGAACATGCTCGTCATCCACCCGGACGAGTGCATCGATTGCGGCGTGTGCGAGCCGGAATGCCCCGCCGACGCCATCAAGCCGGACACGGAACCGGGATTGGAAAAGTGGCTTTCGGTCAACGCCGACTACGCCAAGAGCTGGCCTAACATCACCCAGAAGAAAGAATCACCCGCCGACGCCAAGGAATTCGACGGGATGGAAGGCAAGTTCGAGAAGTATTTTTCGCCGAACCCCGGCTCCGGCGACTAATTCAGGCTCAAACTTAACCCTATTAGCTTCAAACGCGCCGAAAACCAGCCCTCAAGACCCCTAAATCATTGATTTTTGCGGGAAATGTGCTATATTGGGCACATCAAGCTGAACCCCGTCAGCCCACTTGGCCCCTCTGGGTTCCCGTGAAACCAAATGTCGAACAGGGGCGTGGCAGTTTCCGCGCGCAGGCTGTGTCACAGAAAACGCGTAAAAAGAGTACTTCAGCGAGGGCTTCCCATAAGGAGGCCAAAAAAGTCGCCGCGGCCAGCCGTAGCGCATCCAAGGGTCGGGCCGCTGCCAAGGCGCCGGCTGCAAAGTCCTCGAAGAACAAAAGAAGCGCAATGCCTCATAAGACTGCCAAAACTGCCGCGAAAGCGACCGTTTCCAAGCCTGCTGCCAAGGCTGCCACTTCCAAGGCTGCCACTTCCAAGGCTCCCGCTCATAAGGCTCCCGCTCACAAGCCTGTTGCTTCGAAGGCGCCTGTTGCTGTCGCCCCTGCCAAGGCCCCCGTCGCTGCCAAGCCGGCCGTGAAGGCCGCTGCACCCGCGCCGAAGGTCGAGGAAAAGAAGGTCGTGACCCAGCGCCAGGGCTTCAAAGCCAACGAATTCGTCGTCTATCCCGCTCACGGCGTCGGCCAGATTCTGGCCATCGAGGAGCAGGAGATCGCCGGTGCCAAGCTCGAGCTGTTCGTCATCAACTTCATCAAGGACAAGATGACGCTGCGCGTTCCGACCGCGAAGGTCGCCAACGTCGGCATGCGCAAACTCTCCGAGCCCGCGCTGGTCAAGAAGGCGCTCGAGACGCTCAAGGGCCGCGCCCGCGTCAAGCGCACCATGTGGTCGCGCCGCGCCCAGGAGTACGAAGCGAAGATCAATTCTGGTGACATCGTCGCGATCGCAGAAGTGGTGCGCGATCTCTACCGCTCCGAATCGCAGCCCGAGCAGTCCTACAGCGAACGCCAGCTTTATGAAGCGGCGCTCGATCGTCTGTCGCGCGAGATCGCGGTGGTGCAGCACTCGACCGAGACCGAAGCGGTCAAGGAGATCGAAGCCCAGCTCGCCAAGAGCCCGCGCCGCACCGGCGCCAAGGCGGAAGCCGCCGACGGCGAGGCCGATACGGATGCCGAGGGCGATGCCGACGACGCCGATGGCGCCACGGTCGCCGACGAGGCCGCGTAAGCGTCTCTCGCGTCCATCATCGCAACAAATCAAAAGCCCGGCCGCTCGGCCGGGCTTTTTTTGGTGTGCCGAGCATGTTCGACAGCTTGGAGGTGGAAGTCCTTTACCCAGCCTGATGGCGGCGAAGGGTTAGCGAAGCGCAAGGGCGTCATCGCGAGA
>NZ_JADPKQ010000233.1:0-7598 GCF_023074015.1 Bradyrhizobium sp. 142 | reverse complement strand
TGGGGTGCGGATCGCCCCTCGATCCGATCCAAGCGACCGCCGAAGCTCCTCCCGCACTCGCCCGATCTCGCGTGCGCGCAGATATCCAGCTGGCATCAGGCTAACATCACCCACGTCATCGACATCGGCACCAACATTAAATCCCCATAGCGCTCGCCGCACTATCGGTGCCCAACTTCCCGCGACTTCGTGCCTTGGCGCTTTTTGGACGCCGGTCAGTTGAGCGTGCCGAGCCTCCTTGTTGCCGGCGTCCAAAAACCAACACAACAACGGACTCATGCACCACAAAAAAACGGCCAGCGCGTTTTAGAGACCAGTCAGCGCACGATTCACCGATATCTCTAGCAACTTTTTCTCATCTGCGTCTGGGCGCAATATGATCTTCCATTCAATTGTGGCGAATGGAATCCCAGCCGGTCTTTCGTAATCACATTCGTAGTACAAACCCCGCCGCCCGACGCCTCTCGCACATCTCGCGCCCGCGAAAATCAACTCGTTCTGCACCGCTTGAAGATCTGAACCAGCAGGAAAGCGCCTGTTCAGATACCTCTGCGCTGCGCTCACAATCTCATTTCGCGGCAAGGACTCGAAATGCTTGAAATCGAAGGTGTTCAGATGATCTTCTCCCATCGCTTCTCCGCAACAAACGAGAAGTGCGACTAAAAGCAATGATACCCAACGCGCTGAGTCTGAACGCATCGCCATTTCCTTCAGCAACAATACATTGTTAGGCCGCGCAAACTTAACCGCGCTGAAAATTCCGAGTTACTCTCCGTGTACGGCATTACATTGTATTCAATCGAATTGATTGTACAGCCACAGATTGCGATCATTCTATCGCCCCGCAGGTACAGTCAGAGGGTAGCAATGACTAATCAGTCAGTTCAATAAGAGTCAGAACCGGAAGTCTCGCATGTTCTCCAGTCCCATTTTCTAGGGAATACCCGCCCGCCCATTCGGGCAAGCCCCGCCACTCGAAAGGCGACCAGCCTCAACTCCACGCGAACAGCCAATCGCATTGACCGATTTGCGCTATGGACAGTCGCCGACTGAGCACCGACACCCTGCATGTAAACAGCTTGCGGCGCAGCTACGGAACAACGTTACATCTAAGAGATTCGCGGAACGAAACGGGTCGTCAGTCTTTCTCTGGCTTTGGGAGGTGCCCATGATGTCTCTTGCCATAGAAGACGCGTGTGCGTTTGCTTGGCGGAACTACTTGCTCCTCCACAGCGGCATCAGCGAGAACGATAACAGGCGTTCCGCCCTTTATCGCTACGTCGCCAACCTTCGTGATACCGGCGAGGATGATTTCGATCTCTTGCAAGTAGCGGGCGGTCGCATACTTGAAAAAAGTGGACGAATTGCATGACGACCGATGTGCGAGACTCGCTGCGGATCAAATTTTGGCCGAGTGTTTAAAATCACGCTGTGCACGACCCGACACTTAGCTTTAGGTCATATAGCACCAGAGCGAAGGAGCGAACCGCATGCCAGACAATATCTCTAATGCAAACCGATCTGCGCGCGACCCACAAAGTCGCATCACAGCAGCAACTGCAATCGGCATGAATGCCCTGAAGCCGATTATGCACTTCCAGGTCTCAATGCTGAGGATGTGGGCCGACAACATCGAGAGGTTCGCGGGCAATTACGAAAAGGGGTTGGAAGAAACCGCGACTATTGTCGAACAACAGTCAGACAAGCAACGCGCCGCGTAATGTCGCAAATGAGATTAGGCGGAGTCCGAGTTGGGTCAATCGCGTCGGCCCGGTCTCCGCTGACCTCTTCCGGTCTTCGCCCAACAGCGAACATCAGGCATCAGGGCCGCCACTTCGGAAAAGTGCGAACGGACATGCGCCACTGTTGCCACTGTTTGATCCGACCATCAAATTCAGCCGCGCAGCTTCCAGATGACTTCTTCCACCGCCAGACCGATCGCCAGGATCTTGCGGTCGGTGTTTTGCGTTCCGGCGATCATCATGCCGACTGGTGCGGTGCCGGGTACATGGCAGGGAACCGAGAGGGCGCAGCCGTCGAACAGGTTGACGATTGCCGGGTTGCGCAGCATGCGCAGGTTGAGGCGGGTATAAGTTTCGTCGTCCTTACCTGTTTCGGCGATCGTCGGCGCGGTCTCTGGGGCCGTCGGCATCAACATCGCGTCATAGCCGGCGGCGGCGGCGTTGATGGTTCGGATGAACTGCTCGCGCAATTTAATCAGTTCGATGTAGCTTGCGGCCGTGATCGTCTCGCCCGGGCGGATGCGGACAATGACGCGCGGGTCATATTTGTCGGCCCCATCGTTTATCCACTGTCGGTGCCACCAATAGGCTTCGGCGCTGGTCAACGCGCCGCGCGGATTGACGGCCGCGGCTTGGGCGAATTCAGCCATCGGCAAGTCGACGATAGTCGCGCCGGCGGCCGACAAGCGGCCGAGCGCCGCCGTGAAGGCGTCGGCGACCGCCGGCGACAGGTCGTTTTGGAACACCGTCTTGGGCACCGCGAAACGCAGGCCGCGCAGCTGGGCAGGCGCCGGAACGCCGTTGGCTTCAGCGGCCAGTACCTGATCGAGCAATGCGCAGTCGGTGACGGTTTTCGCGATCGGCCCCGCCGAATCGAGCGTGAAGGACAGCGGCAGCACGCCGTCGAGCGGCACGCGCCGGGCGGTGGGCTTGAAACCGACCAGGCCGTTCAGCGCGGACGGGATGCGGATCGATCCGCCGGTATCCGTACCGATTGCGCCGGCGGCCATGCCATCGGTGACCGAGACCGCTGCACCCGACGACGAGCCGCCGGGGATGCGGCCGGTGGCGCGATCAAAGGCGTTTTTCGGTGTGCCGTAGTGCGGGTTGAGGCCGAGGAGCGAGTAGGCGAACTCGACGAGGTTGGTGCGTCCGATGATGACCGCGCCGGCCTTTTTCAATCGCTCGACGACGGTCGAGTCGCGTGTCGCTGCCGGCGTACCAACCAGCACTTTCGACCCGCCAAGCGTTGTGACGCCGGCTTCGTCGAACAGGTCCTTGATCGAAATCGGGATGCCGGCGAGTGCGTGCAGGTTCGCGCCGCCGCGCCGTCGCGCGTCCACCTGATCGGCGGCGGCGAGCGCTTCGCTCTCATGTACCCAGAGGAAGGTGCGCGAGCCTTCTGTCTTTGATTGCCGCGAGCGCCTGTTCGACGAGCTGACGGCTGGTTATTTTCAGGTTGGCGAGACGATGCGAAAGGTCGTCAATGTTCAGCGTGGCGAGTTCGCGTCCCGACCCGCTTTGCGCGAGCGCAGGATCGATACGCCAAAGCGCCGCGCTGGTGAGCGCAAAGGCGCCCACGCGGGCGGAGTCCTGCAAAAAGCCACGACGATGCTGATCCATAGCTACTGCCTCCTCCTCGTAAGAATACTCGTCCAAAAAAGAAGACGATGCCTGCCAGTGTAAAATCGGCCAAGCTTGTTTATTTGTCCGGGTACGCCCGACTTTCCCGAAATGATTGGATGCCGAGCATCAGCATCGGCCTTGGCGATTTGCTGGACATTCGCGCGATGAATACCGCTGGGTAAGCGAGTTTTGCCTACGCCCCTTGCGGCCCTTTCGGTTCGATGCAGCAAATATTTCAGTCTGCTGCCCGGAATAGGCGCCACTCATTGGGCACACCTTTAAGCGTGTAGGTGCCGTATTCTTCTAAAACCAAGCCGGAGCCAGCCACAAGATCGCGTACCGTCTGCGAGACCAAAACTTCGCCCGGAGCAGCGAGGGCGGCAACGCGCGCGCCGGTATGCACTGCGATTCCAGCAACGTCGTTGCCTACGAGCTCGCATTCACCAGTATGAAGGCCGCACCGTACTTCAAGATTGAGCGAGCGCACCGTATCGCGGATGGCACTGGCACAGCGCACCGCTCGCGCCGGCCCGTCGAAGGTGGCGAGGAAGCCGTCACCTGATGTGTTAATTTCACGGCCGCGATACTGATGTAGGACCTCACGCACCCTGGCATAAAACGTCTCAAGCAACTCTCGCCAGGAATGGTCGCCAAGTGTTGCCGCCCGTGCTGTCGAACCTGCGATATCCACAAACAGCACGGTAGCGAGCACCCGCTCTGGCTCGTGAGCATGGCGTCTGCCCGTCAGAAACTGTTCGATCTCATCAAGAATCGAACCTTGATCACCAAGAAAAGCCACATGGTCCTCGCCTGGAAGCTCAACCAGCTTTGCGCCGGGGATACGCTGAGCCATGTAGCGCGCATGCTCCACGTCGATCACACGCTCTGCGGTACGGTGCAAAATCAGCGTAGGCACGCGGGTCGCGGGCAGGATATTGCGCACGTCGATCTCGCGGTTCATTCTCATGATGGCCGCTGCTGCGCCGGGACTTGCCGATGCCCTGAAATATGAAGCCAAGCCCTCCACGGCACGAGGGTCACTGGCGATGCTGGGCGCCCACATCGTGACGCTTATTCCTTGCGGGGTGCCCCAGTGGTGTTCGATGTTGTCAAGCACATTGTTCCACTTCTCATCCGTCCAGCCGAACGCATAATCGGGCGACCAGGAACGCTTAGCGTAAGTGCCGTACAAAACGAGCGCTGAGGTTCGTTCCGGATAGGTGGCGGCATACAGCAAGGACATCGGGCCGCCCTCCGAAATGCCAAACAGCGCCGCACGGTCGGACCCGACTTCGTTCAAGATGGTCTGGACGTCGTGCATACGCTGTTCCAGCGTGAAAATCTGAGAGCCCCGATCGGACATTCCAGTGCCACGCTTGTCGAAAATGATGACGCGACAGAAGGAGGCGAGACGCCGAAGAAATCTGCTTCGATTCGGCGATTGCCAAATTGCCTCGACGTTTGACACAAAGCCCGGTACGAACATCAGATCGAGCGGACCCTCGCCCAGGACTTGATAGGCGATGTATACGTCATCGCTCTTGACGTAGTGGGTTGAGGGTACCTCAGCCATTGCTCCTGTCCTTCAAAAAGGCGGGCAATAACTCGCAATCGAGTGAGTTGTTGTTCGTCGCTTCGATGCGGCTTCCGATTGGTTGAAGGTAGCTGACGCGAACGCATATGACAACGCATCAAATTTCGCAGAACTGGCGCGGTTAACGGCACGCGAACTCACCAGCAACGCCATCCTGACATGGGCCGATCAGAGCCGCGTCGCATGGCGCTACATTGCGCCGGGTAAGCCCATGCAAAATGCCTTCATCGAGAGCTTCAACGGCCGACTGCGGGATGAACTGTTGAATGAGACGCTGTTCACGTCACTGGTCCAGGCACGCATAGCGCTCGGATGCTGGCGGGTCGATTACAACGACGCACGACCTCACTCGCAGCTCGGATGGAAGACGCCGTCCGAGTTCGCCTCCATCTTCCATCCGCGCCGGGATCTGGCGCTGCGCTATGCCGATGGCTCCGCGCCAGATCCCGTCGCTTCCACCGCCCACAGGGGCAAACCCGACAGTCAGGGCGAACTCAGAACTGGATAAAACTTGGGGGCAGGGTCAGAAGGAATACCCCGTCTCTAGGCGCGGTGCTGATTTCCCAGCCATTCGCCGTGAGCACCGAAGGCGCATGTGCTGAGCCGGATTGAGTTAAAGACCGCGTATGACCACTGTGATGGCTTACATCCAGCCACAGACGCGAACAGGTTCGATGTCTGAGTTGGGTCATTCGCGACCGGGTCAAGCCAGCGGTAAGTCCGGCCATGTCCGCTAACTCACAATGATCGGGATAGGGGGGAGCCTCGCGGCTCCGCCCCTCCCACACCAGGGTCCGTATACGGCGGTTCGAGAAGTTACGCTAACGCGCTTCGATCAGTGACGGGAGACCGAGCGATTTGAAGTGGGCATTGGAGAGTCCCACGGAAAGGGCTTTGCTCCGGGCAATATGCCAGGGCCCACGGCCGCTCCCGGCCGTGTTGCGCAATTCCCCCGAGACTCCCAGTGCGATGAGTGCTGCTCGGCGACGCCTTGGTGTTTTCCATTGGCGCCAAAGAGCGGCCCGCAATCGTAACCGGACCCAGCGAGTGAGAGCGATCAACACCTCGGGCGTTTCGCAGAAGCCGAAATAGCCGCGCCAGCCACACGTATACTTAGCCGCTCCTCCATTGTCGTCTTGATGCTGACACCCTTGGCCCTTCGCGTGGTCTCGCGGATTCGCTGCTTGAACCGCTCCAGCGATTTCGGCGCGATCGTGCGCTTGATACCTGGACCAGCCGTGAAGCTGAACCCGAGGAACTTCCGTTCCTGCGGTCGTGCCACCGCACTCTTCGCCTCATTTACCGTGAGCTTGAGCTTTTGTGTGATGAAGCGCGAGATGCTCTCCATCACCCGCTGACCCGCGCGTTCGCTGCGAACATAGATGTTACAATCGTCCGCATAACGAACAAAGCGGTGTCCCCGGTGCTCCAGTTCGCGGTCGAGTTCGTCGAGCACGAGGTTACTTAGCAGTGGCGAAAGCGGTCCTCCTTGCGGAGTGCCTTCCACGCTCGGACTGACCAGCGTCCGTTCTCCATCACCCCTGCATTCAGAAATGCTCGGATGGGCTTCAACAGCCGCTTGTCCTCGATCCGTTTGGCAATTTGGCCATCAGTTTGTCATGATTGACTCTCAAAGAATTTTTCCAGATCGAGATCGATCACCCATCCGTTGCCTTGCGCAACGTACTGCTGCGCTTGAGCCACGGCGTGATGCGCCGACCGACGCGGTCGGAACCCATAGCTGTATTGGGAGAACGTCGGATTCCATCGCCTCTGCAGAACCTGCATCACCGCTTGCTGGATAAAGCGGTCCAGCACGGTTGGGATGCCAAGCTTTCGCACCCCGCCATCCGGCTTCGGGATTTCCACCCGTCTCACCGGTTTCGGTTCGTAGGTCCCGTTCAGCAATTGCTCCCGAATAGCCGGCCAGTGCTGCTTCAGATAGTCGCCGAGTTCCCGATCGCACCGAGCGTGCCGTCGTGCTCGAAGCTGTCAAGGTATGGGCCTGGCAAGCCCGGAGCATGCCGCACGGTTGGCGCGACGGCCAACCTTGACAGCTCCTGCGCGCGACGACGTCAGCGAGCCGCGGGTCGGGACGAAGAAACGGGCTTTGAGATCGAACAAAGAAACTGACGAAAGACAAAAGAACTCCTTGACAAAAAAAGCCCCATACAAGGAAACCGCGCTTAAGGGAACGGAAGGCGGTGCGGCAGGCGCTATGGGGATTTGAGCGCCGCGGGTGTGC
Source organism: Bradyrhizobium sp. 142 (assembly GCF_023074015.1). Lineage (NCBI taxonomy): Bacteria > Pseudomonadati > Pseudomonadota > Alphaproteobacteria > Hyphomicrobiales > Nitrobacteraceae > Bradyrhizobium > Bradyrhizobium sp. 142. Next base: position 391 of record NZ_JADPKQ010000233.1, on the reverse strand, counting down.
TGGTTGATTGGGATTGAGCCGGTGCAACGAGTTGTGCGACGGGGAAGCGGCTGATGAATCGGCGGCGGGCAGCATCGGCCAGTAGGCGACATCAACTCCCATGGTCCCTTCGGCTAGGCGAGCAGGAGAGCTGGTCCCGCTTGTCTGAACAGACTTTCCGCGTCGATAAGTGGAGCCTCTGCCGAGATTAGGCCGCCACGCGGAGCGGCGGAAGGTTGAAGTAGGCTTGATCCGGGGTCATGTCGTCAAGGCTCGAATGGGGCCTTCGTGCGTTGTAGAAGTCGAGATACCGGCCGATCGAATGTCGCGCCTCGCCGACGGTTTCGTAGGCTCGCAGATAGACCTCCTCGTATTTAACGCTGCGCCATAGCCGCTCGACGAAGACGTTGTC
>NZ_JADPKQ010000126.1:0-76685 GCF_023074015.1 Bradyrhizobium sp. 142 | reverse complement strand
CGCACGCTCCGGCGCCGCAGCCAGACCGATGGCATGAGGTGGGAGACGATCAGTCGCCTCGCCTGTGACTGCCTCCCCAGGCCCAACATCCGTCATCCTTGGCCGCGAGCACGCTTCGCCGTCACTCACCCGAGGTGGGAGCCGTATGCGGGAAAGCCGCACGTACGGATCTGTGCGGGGGGCGCTCAGCAATGAGCGTCCCTACCGCGACCGCTGCGCTCGCAATGACGATTGTGGAGGCGCCGCGTTTTTATCTAGCCCCGTCCCACGAACGGCATCTTGGTTGCCATCACCGTCATGAAAAGCACGTTGGCGTCCAGCGGCAAGCCGGCCATGTAGGCGACGGCGTCGCCGACCGCCTTGGCGTCCATCCGCGGCTCGTGCTTCATGGTGCCGTCGGCCTGCATCACGCCGGGGCCGGCCACCATGCGGTCGGTCATCGGCGTGGCCGCATTGCCGATGTCGACCTGGCCGACCGCGATGTCATACATGCGCCCGTCAAGGTTGGAGGCCCTGGTGAGGCCCGTGATGGCGTGCTTGGTCGAGGTGTAGGCTGCCGAGAACGGCCGCGGCGCGTGCGCCGAGATCGAACCGTTGTTGATGATGCGCCCGCCGCGCGGGGTCTGGTCCTTCATGATGCGGAAGGCGTGCTGGGTGCACAGGAACGGGCCGGTCAGGTTGGTGTTCACCACCGCCTGCCACTGCTCGAGGCTCAGATCCTCGAAATTCACCGGCGGCGCGCCCATGCCGGCATTGTTGAAGAGCACATCCAGCCGGCCATAGGTCTGCGCCACCTTGGCGAACAGCGCGGCGATCGAGCCGGGATCGGTCATGTCGGCGGAGACGCAAAGGCTCTTTCCCTCGGGGCCGAGCTTTGCGGTCTCATCGAGCTTGTCCAGCCGGCGCCCCGCGAGCACCACGGTGAAACCGGTGTTCATCAGCGCCAGTGCTGCCGCGCGCCCGACTCCGGTGCCGGCGCCCGTCACCACTGCGATCTTTTTTGCTTCGCTCATCGTTTCCTGCCTTTTCTCTTATGCTGTCAGGTTTTGGGTTCTTTTTCGTTCTTGTAGGGCGGCCGCGGGATGTTCTGGTGCGCCGCGCGCAACGCCGCCGACCAGCGCGAGCGTAGATCGTGGAAGTAGGGCTCGCCCGCTTCGATGCGATGGTTGAGATCGGCATCGCAGGCATCGCTGCGCACCACCAGTACGTCGATCGGCAGGCCGACGCCGAGATTCGAGCGCATGGTCGAATCCATCGAGATCAGGCCGGTCTTCAGCGCCTCGTAGAGCTCGACGTCGTAATGCATGGCGCGGTCGAGCACCGGCTTGCCGTATTTGTGCTCGCCGATCTGCAAATAGGGCGTGTCGGTGGTGCACTCGATGAAATTGCCGGCGGTGTAGACCATGAACAGGCGCATCCGCGCGCCCTTGATCTGGCCGCCGAACAGGAAGGAGACGTCGAACGAGACGTCCTCGGATTTCAGCGCCGGGCCTTCGGTGGCATGCACCGCCCGGATCGCCCGCCCGATGCGCTGGGCCGCCTGGAACATGGTCGGCGCGTTCATCAGCGTCTCGATGTCGCCCGTGTCGGGATCTTCGAGGCCTTCGGTGAGCGTGGAGAGCACCGACTGGCTGATGGCGAGGTTGCCGGCGCTGGCGATCGCCATGATGCGCTCGCCGGGCTTGGAGAAGATGTGGAGCTTGCGGAAAGTCGAGACGTTGTCGAGGCCGGCATTGGTGCGGGTGTCGGCGATCATGACGAGCCCGTCCCGAACCAGGATTCCGCAACAATAGGTCATTTCCAGTCCCCGAACGCGAGCGTTTGCGCGGAATTACTAGCCAATTTCAAGGGGCTGGTCCAATCCCAATTCCCGGGGGGGAGGTCGTCATTTCGGGGCGCGACAACGTCGCGAACCCGGAATCCATTTCTCCGTCTGCGCTGTTTGGCCCGATGGATTCCGGGTTCGCGCTAAGCACGCCCCGGAATGACAGTTAGCTCTGCCGCTGCGATTGAGACTGCGATTGGCCGCCGCGGCCGGCCTGCTCGACCTTGACCGCGACCGTCAGCGTCTCCGTGCCACCGCCATAGCGGGTGCCGCGCACCGGCGCTGCGCCCAAATAATCCAGTCCGATCGCGACGCGGACATGGGCGTCCGTGGTGCAGATGCTATTGGCAGGATCGAAGCCGACCCACCCCAAATCAGGCACGAAAGCTTCCGCCCAGGCGTGCCCCGCCTCCTGGTTGACCGTGCCGTCGGACCGCAAGAAGTGGCCGGAGACGAAGCGCGCCGGCACGCCGGCGGTGCGGGCGCAGGCGATAAAGATGTGCGCGTAGTCCTGGCACACGCCGCGCTTGAGCGTGAACGCTTCGGCTGCCGAAGTGCCGCTGTTGGTCGGGTCCTCGTCGAAGGTCATGTGCTCGCCGATCTGGGTCATCAGCGTGTGCAGGAAACCCAGCGTGTCGCTCTCGGCTTCGCTGCGCAACTGCAGCGCCACTGCCGCCATCGCTGGATTGACCTCGGTGAGTTCAGTCGTGCGCAGGAACATGCCCGCCGGAAAGCGCTCGTCGGCGCCGCGCAGCACGCCGCCGGTATCGTGGGTCTCGATCAGGCCCTCGGCGGTGATCTTGATGTCGCCGACGGGTCCGCAGGACAAGACATGGGTGACGTTGCCGAACGCGTCCTCATGGGTGTCGAGCTTGGTGTCGGTCGAGACGTCGATCTGCCATTCCGCCACGTACTGCCCGTCGTGGCTGCCCGGCGTCATGCGCAGGATCTGGATCACGCCGGTGACAGACGGCTCGTAGCGATAGGTCGTAGTGTGCAGGATTCGCAGGCGCATGGTGGACCGTGCAGCTAATGGTTAGGCCCGACTGCCTACCGCGAAGGAGCTCGTCATGCCCGGGCTTGTCCCGGGCATCCACGCTCTTCCTCGACGCGTGGAAGCAAGAACGTGGATGGCCGGGACAAGCCCGGCCATGACGATATCCCATTTCGTCAGCCGGGGGACATCAGATCAAATACTGCTTCGTGACGATTTCGCCCAGCCTGGAATTGTCGGCGATGAATTCCTGAATGAATTCATGCACGCCATGCTGGAAAATGTCGTTCATATTGCTGTGCTCGAGCCGGTTGCGGATGCCGCGGGCATGGCGCTGTGCGGGGCCCTGGCGGCCATAAGCGACGCCGATCTGGTCGAGATTGCGCACCAGATTGCCGTAGCAGCTTGCCAGCGAACGCGGCAGCGTGTCGTTGAGGATCAAGAGATCCGCGATCAGCCAGGGTTTCAGCGTCTCGCGATAGACCCAGTGATAGGCAGTCAGCGCCGAGACCGAGCGCAGGATCGAGCTCCACTGATAGAAGTCGAGCGGGCCACCGACGTGCTCCTCCTCGGGCAGCAGCACGTGATACTTCACGTCGAGAATACGCGCGGTGTTGTCGGCGCGTTCGAGATGGAGGCCGAGGCGCGAGAACCAGTAGGCGTCGTTGCGCAGCATGGTCCGGTAGGCCGAGCCATCAAAGCGCAGCGAAGTCTCCTGAACGAAGCGCAGGAATTTTGCCAGCTCCTCGCGCGTCGAGGTGCCCTTGCTCCAGACTTCCTGCAATTCGATCCAGGCCGAGTTGATGGTGTCCCACATCTCGCTGGTCAGCGCCGTGCGCACCGAGCGCGAGTTCAGCCGCGCCGCCTCGATGCAGTTCCGGATCGAGGAGGGATTGCTCGCCGAGAACGAGAGATAGTCGACCACGTTGTGCTCGTTGGCTTCCTCGTAGGTCTGATAGAAGCTCGCGGCGACGCCGGCGGTCAGCAGCGCCGAGTCCCATTCATTGGTCTTGCCGATATAGGCAGCCGGAAGCGCGGTGACGCGCAGCGTCGCATCGATCGTGCGTGCAAGGTACTCGGCCCGTTCGACGTAGCGGGCGAGCCAGTAGAGGTTTTCGGCGGTGCGCGACAGCATCTCTCTACTCGTCCAGGATCCAGGTGTCTTTGGTGCCGCCGCCCTGGCTCGAATTGACCACCAGGGAGCCTTCCTTCAGCGCCACGCGGGTGAGCCCGCCCGGCACGATGGTGGTGCTCTTGCTGCCGGTGAGCACGAAGGGCCGCAGATCGACATGGCGCGGCGCAAGGCCGCTTGCCGTGCAGGTCGGGCAGGTCGAGAGCGCCAGCGTCGGCTGCGCGATAAAGCCTTCCGGCTCGCGCTTGAGCTTTTCGCGGAAGGCTTCGATGGTCGCCTTGGTGGCGGCGGGTCCGATCAGCATGCCGTAACCGCCGGAGCCGTGCACTTCCTTCACGACGAGTTCGCCGAGATTGTCCAGCACGTAAGCCAGATCCTTCGGCTCGCGGCAGCGCCAGGTCGGCACGTTCTTCAGGATCGGCTCCTCGCCGAGATAGAATTTCACGATGTCCGGCATGTAGGAGTAGATCGCCTTGTCGTCGGCGATGCCGGTGCCGACGGCGTTTGCGAGCGTAATGTTGCCGGCTGCATAGGCCGACATCAGTCCGGGTACGCCAAGCACGGAGTCGGGGCGGAAGGTGAGGGGGTCGATGAAATCGTCATCGACGCGGCGATAGATCACGTCGACCCGTTTCAGCCCCTCGGTCGTCCGCATGAACACTTCGTTGTTCTTGATGATGAGGTCACGCCCCTCCACCAGTTCGATGCCGAGCTTGTCGGCGAGGAAGGAGTGCTCGTAATAGGCCGAGTTGTACACGCCGGGCGTGAGCAGGGCGACCGTCGGCTCGCCCGAGGCGCCCTGCGGCGCCACCGAGCGCAAGGCCGAGAGCAGCTCGTCCGGATAGCGCTCCACCGGCGCCACTCTGTGGCGGGCGAACAGGTCCGGAAACAGCCGCATCATGATCTCGCGGTTTTCCAGCATGTAGGACACGCCGGACGGCGTGCGTGCGTTGTCCTCGAGCACGATGAAGTCCTCGGCGTCGACCCGGACGATGTCGATGCCGGCGATGTGCACGTAGACGTCGTGCGGCACCTGATGGCCGTTCATCTCGGGACGGAACACCGGGTTCTGGAAGATCAGATCGTCGGGCACGACCTCGGCGCGCAGGATGTCGCGGCCGTGATAGATGTCGCGCAGGAACATGTTGAGCGCGCGCACGCGCTGTTTCAGGCCCTTCTCCAGTAACCCCCATTCCTTGCCGGACATGATCCGCGGGATCACGTCGAACGGGATCAGGCGCTCGGTGGACTCGGCCTCGCCATAGACGGCGAAGGTGATGCCGATCCGGCGGAACAGGAGCTCGGCCTCCTGGCGGCGATATTCGAGCGCCTCGGGAGGCGTCTCCTTGAGCCAGCGCGCCAACTCCTGGTAGGCGGGGCGAAGATCCCCGCCTGGAATGTTCATTTCATCAAAGGCGACTGCCATAGATCCCGACTGTTTTCCCCAGGCGTTGCGGCCCAATGCTCAGGTCGTTGGTAGACCGCAACGTCCTGTGGCCATGCGGCAAGAGTGCATGACTTCCCTAGGTGGTAGCAAGGGCCGGGCCAGCGCGATATGCAATGGACTGATGGCATTTGGCGAGGATGGCCGAAAGTTTGCCTGAAAAAATGGCTGAGGACTGCTTATTTCGGCAGCAAAACCGCGTGACTTCAACGCGTTACCCCGGCAAATTCGGCGCGACAGGTGAGGGACTTAAGGCATGAGCGAGATCGTCACGGCGGGCATTCTGGTCATTGGGGATGAAATCCTGTCGGGCCGGACCAAGGACAAGAATATCGGCTTCATCGCCGAATACCTGACCAATATCGGTATCGACCTCAAGGAAGTCCGGGTCGTCTCCGACGACGAGGACGACATCATCGCCGCTCTGAATGCGCTGCGGCGACGCTATACCTATGTCTTCACCACCGGCGGCATCGGGCCGACCCATGACGACATCACCGCCGACAGCGTCGCCAAAGCGTTCGGCGTCGGCATCGACCACCATCCCGAAGTGGTGGCGCGTTTCCGCGAGCGCTGGAGCGAGCAGGACCTCAACGAGGCGCGGTTGCGCATGGCCCGCATACCCGACGGCGCCGAGCTGATCCAGAGCGCGACCATCCTCGCCCCCGGCTTCAAGATCGGCAATGTCATCGTGATGGCGGGCGTGCCGTCGATTATGCAGGCCATGATGGACATCGTCGCGCCCAAGCTGAAATCCGGTGTCCGGATGCTGTCTGAATCGGTCCGCGCCAATGCGCGGGAGGGCGATATCGGCGGTCCGCTGCGGGCGATCGCCGCCGAACACCCCGACACCATCATCGGCAGCTATCCGTTCATGGACGAGGACTCGAAGCCGAACACCAATCTGGTCGTGCGCTCGCGCGATGCGCACAAGCTCGCGGCGGCAATGGCGGCGGTGAAGGAAATGCTGGCGGGATTGAACATCACCCGCTAAAGCGCCCGGCTTACCGTGCGCTTTAGCTCTTTATTTGAGCATGATCTTGTCGGAAAACCGCTACGCACTTTTCCGGATCATGCTTTGGCAGGAAAGCTGCCGGACGATGATTGGCAGGAGAGGACGATGGGCGGTGAAACACCGGAACTGAGCGCGCAGGAGCGGGCAGGCAAGGCCTTTCCGGTCTCGTGGGACCAATTCCACCGGGACTGCCGGGCGCTGACCTGGCGGCTCAACGAGGTCGGTCCGTTTCACGCGGTGATCGCGATCACCCGCGGCGGCCTGGTGCCGGCTGCGATCGTGGCGCGCGAGTTGGGTGTGCGGGTGATTGATACCGTCTGCATTGCCAGCTACGACCACACCAAGCAGGGCGAGCTTCAGGTCCTCAAGGGCATTTCGGACGCGGCGATGAAGCTTGGCGGCGGCACCGGCAAGGGTCTACTCATCGTCGACGATCTCGTCGACACCGGCAAGACCGGCAAGCTGGTGCGCGAGATGCTGCCCGATGCGCATTTCGCTACCGTCTACGCCAAGCCGAAGGGACGCCCGCTGGTCGACACCTTCATCACCGAGGTTTCGCAGGACACCTGGATCTTCTTCCCCTGGGACACCGCGCTCTCCTACCTCCCGCCGCTCCGCGACGGCGCGGCGTGATCTTTCGCCTCTCCCCGCGTGCGCCGCGTGCGGGGAGAGGCCGGATTGCATCGAAGATGCAATCCGGGTGAGGGGGAGCTTCCGCGAGTCGCGCTCCCACCATGTTTGTGGAAGCAGCCCCTCATCCCGACCATCTCCCCGTAAGAACGGGGCGAGGGAGAAGAGGCCGCCATGCCCCTGCAAAACCGCGTCACGCCCACCGGCGACATCATCGCCACGCCGCATCGCGGGATGTTCACCGGCAATCGCGGCATCATCCATGATCCCGCGACCAAGACGCTGCTCAGGAAGCGCTGGTCGTCGCCGGCCTGGATCACCTGCCTCTGTGAATTCCGCGGCTGGCGCCGGCCGGTGATGGCGCGGCGGAGCTGGACCGAGCTGTTTTTTCTCGACGAGGCGACCGCGCTTGCCGCCGGCCACCGGCCTTGCTTCTTCTGTCGCCGCGACGATGCCAAACGCTTTCGTGCCGCATGGCAAGCGGGGAATGGTACAAGCGACCTCAGCGCGAAAGCGATGGACGCGGTGCTGCATCGCGAGCGCCTTGATCGCCGCAACAAGCGACTGCATGCCCTTCCAATGCCACTGGCAGAATTACCCGACGGCGCGATGGTGCAACAGGGCGAAGAGAGCTTCCTGCTGATGCAGGGTAGGGCGCTATTGTGGTCGCCGGCAGGTTATGTCGCTGACGTGCGCGCTCCCGCTCGACCGATGTTGCTGACGCCACCGTCGACGCTGCGCGCAATCATTGCCGGCTATCAGCCAACACTGCTCCCAGCCACAAGGGGGGAGGGAACGCAGCGTGCTCTGCGGCGCTAGCGTAGCGGCCGTCCCTCTTCAGATCACCGCCATCACCTCAGCTTCTCGCGCGCCAGCGCGGCGCCGGCGCCGAGCGCCATCAGCTTGGCTTCGGCGATATCCCGCCGCATCGGCGCCATGCCGCAATTGGTGGTGGCGATGATGTTGCTCTTGGATACGAATTTCGACACGGCGTCGATCACCTGCACCACGTCGTCGGCGCTCTCGACCGTATCGCTGGCGACATCGATCACGCCGGCCTGCACGATCTTGTTCTTGAGCAGCGCGAGCAGCTCGAGCGGCACCTTCGAATTACGGCACTCGATCGCGACCTGCTGGATCGGACTTGCATCGATCGCCGGAAAGATCTGCTCATACTGCCGCCATTGCGCGCCGAGCGTTTCCTTCCAGTCGGTATTGGCCTTGATGCCGTAGCCGTAGCAGATGTGCACTGCCGTGGCGCAGGTGAGGCCTTGCGCCGCGCGCTCCAGCGCCTTGACGCCCCAGTCGTTGACCTCGTCCATGTAGACGTTGAAGGCGGGCTCGTCGAATTGCACGAGATCGACGCCATCGGCCTGCAGCGCCTTGGCCTCTTCATTCAGGAGCTCGGCGAAAGCGAACGCCATCTTGACGCGATTGTCATAGTAGCGGTCCGCGATGGTGTCGATGATGGTCATCGGGCCGGGCAGGGTGAATTTCAGCTTCTTCTTCGTATGCGTGCGTGCGAGGCGCGCCTCGTCGGCATGTACGCGGCCCTTGAGGCGGAGCGGCGCGACCACTTGCGGCACCATCGCCTTGTAGCGGTCCTTGCGGATGCCCATCTCGACTTTATGGGCGAAATCGATGCCGTCGACCTTCTCGAGGAAGCCGTGCACGAAATGCTGCCGGGCCTGCTCGCCCTCGGTGACGATGTCGATGCCGGCGTCTTCCTGAAGCTTCACCGCGAGCATCGTGGCATCCCGCTTGGCGCGAGAAAGCTCCTCGCCTTGCGACTTCCAGGGCGCCCAGAGCATGTTGGGCTCGGCGAGCCATTCCGGTTTCGGCAAGGAGCCGGCGATCGTGGTAGGAAACAGCATGGCGGTCCTCCCGGCGGGTTGTGATTGCGCCCCTTCCTGCCATGTCTTAACGTCGAGGTACAGAACAAGAAAGGCCGCCTCCTCATCGGGAAACGTTGATGCTCGGGGGAGCTAGCAAGGCAGTTCCGAGGAAGCAGTAGTGCCAGCCCATACTCGTCATTGCGAGCGAAGCGAAGCAATCCAGAATCTTTCGGCAGCCTGGATTGCTTCGCTTCGCTCGCAATAACGGAAGAGAGGGCCAAGCGAATATGACCAAGGGAAACACCATGATCGAATTCTTCTTCGACTGTTCCAGCCCCTGGACCTATCTCGCCTTCCACAACATCCAGCCGCTGGCAAAGGAACTCGGCGCCGAGATCATTTGGCGGCCGATCCTGGTCGGCGGCATCTTCAACACGGTCAATCCGAGCGTCTATGCGCAGCGCGAGACGCCGGTGCCGTTGAAGGCGCGCTATATGAAGAAGGATCTTGAGGATTGGGCACGTTCAGCGGGCCTGTCGATCAAGATGCCGCCGACGGTGTTTCCGGTGAACAGCGTCAAGGCGATGCGCGGCTGCATCTGGGTTGGCAACGACATGGTGCCGTTCGCGACCGCATTGTTCGAGGCCTATTGGGGCGATGACAAGGACATCTCGCAGGACGCGGTGCTCGCCGAGATCTGCAGGAAGGTCGGAATTGACGAGCAGAAATTCTTCGCCGGCATTTCGGAGCAGGGGATCAAGGACCAGCTCAAGGCCAACACCGAGGAGGTCGTTGCGCGCGGCGGGTTCGGATCGCCGACGATCTTCGTCGGCAAGACCGACATGTATTTCGGCAACGACCGCTTGCCGCTGATCCGCGAGGCGCTGCTGCGCCGCAAGGCGAGTGCGGCCTGATGGTTCGGGCGGTCGTCTGCCGCGAACTCGGCGCGCCCGAGACATTGCGGCTGGAGGAGTTTCCGTCGCGGCCACTGCAGCCGGGCGAGGTGCGCGTGGCGATTCGCGCCGCGGGCCTGAATTTTCCGGATGTGCTGATGGTGGCCGGTGAGTATCAGCTCAAGCCCGAATTGCCGTTCACGCCGGGCATGGAGGCTGCGGGCGATGTGACCGAGGTAGGTGCGGAGGCGAGGGGCGTCGCTGTCGGTGACAAGGTCATCGTCAAGATGCGCCATGGCGCGTTCACGGACGAAGCCGTCGTCACGCCATCGCAGCTCACGCCGATGCCATCGACGTTTGACTATGCGGAAGCTGCAACTTATCTTGCCGGCCATGGCACCGCCTATCACGCGCTGATTGACCGCGGCCGGGTCCAGCCCGGCGAGGTGTTGCTGGTGCACGGCGCCGGCGGCGGCGTCGGCCTTGCCGCTGTCGAGATCGGCAAGATGCTGGGCGCGACCGTGATTGCAACTGCCTCCAGCGACGAGAAGCTCGCCATTGCGAAGGCGCGCGGCGCCGATCATCTCGTGCGTTACGACCGCGAGTCGTTTCGTGATGCCGTCAAGCGCATTACCGATGGCCGGGGCGCCGACGTCGTGTTCGATCCCGTCGGCGGCGAGGTGTTCGAGGACTCGATGCGTTGCATTGCGTGGGGCGCGCGGCTGCTGGTGATTGGCTTCACCGGCGGCATCGGCTCGGCCAAGACCAATCTGCTGCTGATCAAGGGCGCAAGCGTGCTCGGCGTGCGTGCCGGCGAAGCCGTGCGGAAAAATCCCGCGCTTGGCGAGGTGCGCCTGAAGGCGTTGCTGAAATGGGCGGAGGAAGGCAAGCTGCGCCCCAACGTCTCGCATCGCCTGCCGCTGGAGGATTACGCCAAAGCGATGCGGCTCTTGATCGAGCGCAAGGCGATCGGGCGCGTGGCGCTGGTGATGGAATGACGGTGTCATGCCCCGCGAAGGCGGGGAATCCAGTAATCACCAGCGGTCGTGATAATTGACGCTGGTGGAATACTGGATCACCCGCCCCAGTGCGCAACTGCGCACAAGGCGGGTGATGACAGTTGAGAGCGAGGCACGAGCTCCGGGTCACTTGTACTCCCGCTCGCTCCACCACGGGAAATAGTCCGGCATGTCGCTAGACACCTTGTTCTTGAACTGGGCGGGACGCTTCTCCAGGAACGACACCACGCCTTCCTTGACGTCATCGGAGCGGCCGCGGGCGTAGATGCCGCGGCTGTCGACCTTGTGGGCTTCCATCGGATCGTCGGCGCCCATCATGCGCCACATCATCTGGCGGATCAGCGCCACCGATACCGGCGCGGTCTTTGCGCAAAATTCCCTGGCGAGCGCGCGTGCGGTCGGCAAGAGATCATCCGGCGGCACGACCTTGCTGACGAGACGGCCGGCGAGGGCTTCCTGCGCCGGGAAGACGCGGCCCGAATAGCACCATTCCAGCGCCTGCGAGATGCCGACGATGCGCGGCAGGAACCAGCTCGAGGCGGCCTCCGGCACGATGCCGCGCTGGGAGAACACGAAGCCGAAGCGTGCGGTCTCGGACGCAATGCGGATATCCATCGCGAGCTGCAGGGTGACGCCGATGCCGACGGCGGGGCCGTTCACCGCGGCAATCACCGGCTTGAGGCATTTGAAGATGCGCAGCGTCACCTGGCCGCCGCCGTCGCGCACCTGCGGATCGCTGTAATCCACCTTGCCGTCGGCGAAGCGTTTCACCGGCCCGCGGCGTGCGTCGCGATCGAACGTGTCGGCGCCGGAGGAAAGGTCGGCGCCCGCGCAAAAGCCGCGGCCGGCGCCGGTGACGATGATGGCGCGGACGTTGTCGTCCTTGTCGGCGGCATCGAACGCGTCGATCAGCTCTCCTTGCATCTGCGCGTTGAAGGCGTTGAGCTTGTCGGGCCGGTTCAGCGTGATGGTGAGGATCTGCTCGGCGACCTCGTACTTGATCGTCTCATACGCCATGGTGGTTTCCTTCCCTCGTTTCTTTGTCGTTATCTTTAGCATGTCATTCCGGGGCGCGCGAAGCGCGAGCTATGATGCGCAATTGCGCATCTGAGAATCCATTGTGCGGCTTTGATGGTGGAAGAATGGATTCCGGGCTCGCGCCAAGCAAGGGGCGCGCCCCGGAATGACGGGCGTTCAGCTACTTCGCTGGCGGGCTCGGCCACGGCCGCTGCGGGCCGCGCAGGCCTTCGAACGCCTTGGCTATGCCGAGCACGCCGATATCGTCGAAGCGGCGGCCGACGATCTGCACGCCGATCGGGAAACCCTTGGCGTCGAAGCCGCCGTTGATGGAGATCGCCGGGTTCTCCGACATATTCCACGGCACGGTATAGGCGATGTGCTCGAACGGCTTCATGGGATCGTTGGTCGGCGATGCCCACTCCGCCGGATAGTTCACGTTTGGTGCGGTCGGCGAGATCACATAGTCGAGCTCGCAGAACAGTTTTGACGCCGCCGCGCGGATCGCCATGGTCTGGTTGAAGCCGCGGATCACGTCGACGCCGGATAGCTTTGCGCCGGATTGCCCCCATTTGAAGATGTAGGGCAGCACCTTGGCCTGCTCGGCGGGCGTCAGCTTCGACAGATCGTCCCACATCCGCGCGCGCCAGAAATTGTCGAGGCCGTCGAGCATCTCGCGCGTGAGGATGCCGTCGACTTCGGTGATCACGGCGCCGGCGGATTCGAACGCTTTCGCCGCCTTCACCGCGATGCCGCGCACCGGCTTATCCAGCGGTTGGCCGACGCCGGGATCGAGCATCAGCCCGATGCGCAATTTGCGCGGAGACTTCTCCAGGCCCTTCCAGTTGAGGGGCTCGGCGGGCAGGCTCATGCCGTCGCGCCGGTCGGGCTTTGCGATCACGCTCATCATCAGCGCGCAATCGTCGACGGTGCGGGTCATGGGTCCGGCGACGCGGCCGACATAGGCCGGCTCGATCGGCACGCGCCCAAAACTCGGCTTCAGTCCGACCAGCCCGCACCAGCTGGCGGGCAGGCGCACCGAGCCGCCGATGTCGGTGCCGAGATGCAGCGGACCATAACCGGCAGCAGCAGCAGCACCTGCACCGGCACTGGAGCCGCCGGGATTTTTGGTGAGGTCCCAGGGATTGCGCGCGAGCGCGTGGAAACTGGAGAGGCCGGACGACAGCATGCCGTAGTCGGGCATGGTGGTTTTGGCGAAGATGATCGCGCCGGCCTCGCGCAGGCGCGCGGCGGGCGGTGCATCCTTCTCGGCCGGCACGAGCTTGACGCTGGCCGCGCCCAGCGGCACCGGCACGCCCTTGATCGCGATGTTGTCCTTGATCGTGACCGGAACGCCGTCGAGCGGACCGGACGGCTCGCCGCCGGTCCAGCGCGCAGTCGAGGCCTTTGCGGCCTCGCGCGCGGCGTCGGGGTCGAACGCATAAAGCGCCTTGAGCTGCGGCTCCCACGCGGCGATGTGCTCGAGCACGTCCTCCAGCACCTCGCTCGGCGAGAACTGCTTTGCGCGATAGCCCGCGATCAGATCGACCGCGGAGAGATCGTGCAGCGGGGTGACCGCCTCTTCGACGCTCTTTTTATGCATGGGCACCAACCGGCATACGGGTCTCGATGATGCGGGCGAACACGCTGGCACCGATCGGCAGGATCTTGTCGTCGAGCACATAGCCGGGATTATGGACCGGCACCGAGCCGTCATGGCCGACCCAGAAATAGGCGCCGGGAATGGTTTGCAGCATGTCGGCAAAATCCTCGCTGCCCATCTTCGGCTGGGTGCGGGTGATCACCTTGGCGGGGTCGACGACGGTGCGCGCGGCGGCCTCGACCACCTTGGACTGCTCGACCTGGTTGACCAGCACGCCGAAAGTGTCGCGAATGTCGGCTTCGATCTCGCATTGGAAGGCGCTTGCGATACCGGCACAGATCGTGCGGATGCGCTCGCTGATCATGGCGCGGACTTCGTTCGAGAAGGTGCGGATGGTGCCGCAGAGATGCGCTTCGCCGGGGATCACGTTATACGCGGAGCCCGCATGGACCTGGGTGATCGAGATGACGGCGGATTGCAGCGGCTCGACGTTGCGACTGACGATGGTCTGGATCGCCTGCGCCAGCGTGGTCGCGATGATCACCGCATCCTTGGAGCGCTCGGGCATCGCGCCATGCGCGCCATAGCCGGTGATACGGAGGTCAAAGAAGTCGGCGCCGGCCATTGCCGGGCCGGGCAGGATCGCGATCTCGCCGAGATTGAGGTCGGGCGCGTTGTGCAGGCCGTAGAGCTCGTCGCAGGGGAACTTCTCGAACAGCCCGTCCTTGATCATCGCGCGGGCGCCGCCGAGGCCTTCCTCGGCCGGCTGGAAGATCAGATGCACGGTGCCGTCAAAGTTTTTGGTCTCGGCGAGATAGCGCGCGGTGCCGAGCAGCATGGTGGTGTGGCCGTCATGACCGCAGCCGTGGAAACGGCCGGGAATGGTCGAGCGCCAGCGCAGATTGGTGTTCTCTTCCATCGGCAGCGCGTCCATGTCGGCGCGAAGCCCGATGCGCTTGCCGCTCGAACCCTTGCCCTTGATGACGCCGATCACGCCGGTGCCGCCGAGGCCGCGATGCACCTCGATGCCCCAGCTCGTCAGCTTGTCGGCGACGATGCCGGAGGTGCGCACCTCCTCGAAGCCGATTTCCGGATGGGCGTGGAGGTCGCGGCGAATGGCGGTGAGTTCGTCGGCGTAGCCGTCGATACGGTCGATCGTGGGCATGTGTTCTGTCCGGTTAGCGTGATGGGGGATTGAAGACGGGGCCGTTCGGCTTGATGCGGATGCCGGGACGCAAGCGAGTCCAGGACAGGGATGCGGTGTCGGCCGGCATCGCGCCGGGCGCGGCGCAGATCATCAGCTTTGCCGCGATCGGCTCGAAATCGGCGCGGAAATGCACCGAGCTCTTGTTGACCAAAATCTTCTGCGCGGTCGGTTCGATGCCGACATAGCGGTACATCGCCTGGTCGGCGAGCTGGGCCTTGTGCGAGGAGACGACCACGCGGACGTCGCCGATGCGAAGGCAGGCGGACAGGCCCATCTCCATCTCGCGGCCGCCATAATAGGGGCCGGGTGCGATGAAGCGGCCATCGGAGAGGTTTTCGACAACGAAGGTCTCGGTATAAGGCTCGTCGCCGGGAACGCCGGACTTGCCGCCGAGCGACAGCGTCACGCTGGCGCCGACACCGGCTGTATGCGCAGCCTTGGCCGATTCCGGATCGTAGATCACGCCGGTCGCGGCGCTGGCTCTGTTGCGCACCAGCGCGCGCAGCATGCCCATCGTGTCGGAATCGCCGCCGGCACCGGGATTGTCCTGGGTGTCGGCGATGATGATCGGCTTGCTCGAGCCCTTCGCGAGTTCCATGGCATGGCGTACGCCTTCGTCAGGTGACCAGATCTTGCCGTCGAAATCGTCCTCATGGCATTCGATAAGCTTCACGATCGCATCCGCCGCGCGGTCGGCATCCGCTTGCGTCTTGCCATAGGCGAACACGCTCGGACCGCAATCGCGGAAATCGGCGGCGGGAAAACCGGGGGCGAAGGACAGCGTCGGCACGGCGCCGTTTTCCAGGGTGGCGAGCTTCTCGTAGATGCCTTTGGTGGGCTGGTCACTGGTGCATTGCCAGCTGATCGGGATCAGGAACGGCACTTGCCGGAACGCTTTTGCGAAGCGCTGCTTCGTGTTCAGAAGCAGGGCGAGATGTTTTGCGCAGGCGCGTCCGGTCTCGGCCATGTCGACATGCGGATAGGTGCGGTAGGCGATCAGCGCGTCCGCATATTCCATCATTTCCGGCGTGACATTGGCGTGGAGGTCGAGGCTCGCGACCAGCGGTACATCCTTGCCGATGACGCGGCGCACCCGCGCCAGAATCTCGCCTTCGCCGTCGTCGAGATGCTCGGTTACCATCGCGCCGTGCAGGTCGAGAAAGACCGCGTCGAGCGGGCCGGCGGCTGCGATGCCGTCGACCATCACCTTCACGATCCGCTCGAAGGCATCCTTGGTGACATGCGCCGACGGGCTCGCGCCGCAGGCGATCGTCGGAATGAGTTCCCAGCCATTGGCTTCGGCGCTGTCGACGAAACCGGCGAGGCCGACATTGATGCGCCGCATCACCTTCAGCACGTCGGCGCCTTCTGTCATCGCCGGCCAACCGCCGCCATGCTGGAAGTCAGCGAAGGTCGCCTTGGTCGGCGCAAAAGTGTTGGTCTCGTGCAGAAAGCCGCCGACGGCGATACGTGTCATCAATTCAGTCCCACGCAAATGATGCGCGCGACGTTACCCGCCTTTGCGGCAAGAGCAAGCGAGGCAGACAATCGTGCCGCGCATGGCCTCAAGCTGTTTTGGGAATGCTTGCCACAATCACCGTCATTGCGAGCGCAGCGAAGCAATCCAGAGTCGCTCCGCAGAGACGGTCTGGATTTGCTTTCCTGCGCTCGCAGTGACGAAGGGAAAGGGCTATGCGCTTGCCGCCAAACCTTCCGCCACCGGCCGGAAGTTCGCAAAATCCCAGCCTCGGCCCGGAGCAGCCTCGAGCAAGGCCCTAGTGTACGCCTCCTTCGGATGGGTCAGCACTTCGGCGGCCGGCCCCTGCTCGACGACGCGGCCGTGCTGCATCACCACGACCTCGTCGCAGATTTGCGCTGCGACGCGCAGATCGTGGGTGATGAACAGGATCGCGATGCCGAGCCGCTTCTGGATCTCGTCAAAGAGTTCCAGCACCTGCGCCTGCACGGAGACGTCAAGTGCCGAGACCGCTTCGTCCGCGACTAGCACGTCGGGATCGAGTGCGAGCGCGCGAGCAATGGCGATGCGCTGGCGCTGGCCGCCGGAGAACTGGTGGGGATAGCGCGACACCGCGTCCGCGGGCAGGCCGACGAGCTCGAGCAGTTCGCGGGCGCGCTTCATGGCATCGGCGTGCGAGACGCCATAGTTGATCGGGCCTTCCGCGATGCTTTCGCCGACGGTGACGCGCGGGTTGAGCGAGCGGTAGGGATCCTGAAACACGATCTGGATCTTCTTCCGGTGCGGCTGCAGCAGGCGGCGCGAGATGTCGGAGATCTCGCGGCCGGCAAGGCGTACGCCGCCGGAGGTCGGGTCGATCAGGCGGACGATGCAGCGCGCCACCGTCGACTTGCCCGAGCCGCTTTCGCCGACGATGCCGAGCGTGCGGCCCTTGCGCAGGGTGAGGGTGACCTTGTCGGCGGCGACGACCTCGCGGCCTTTGCCGAAGAACGCGCGCTCGCGATAGACCTTGCCGAGATCGTTGGCCTCCAGCACCACCGGTTCCTTGGTCTCCTCGCGTGGAGAGCGCGGCACCAGGCTCGGCACCGCGGCGAGCAGGTTGCGGGTGTACTCCATGGTCGGATTGCGCAGGATGGAATCGAGCGTGCCGGTCTCGACCAGCCGGCCCTGCCGCATCACCGCGACGCGGTCGGCGATCTCGGCCACCACGCCCATGTCATGGGTGATGAACAACACCGCGGTGCCGTGATCGCGCTGGAGGTCGCGGATCAGGGTCAGGATCTGCTTCTGGGTGGTGACGTCGAGCGCGGTGGTCGGCTCGTCGGCGATCAAAAGTTTTGGCTCCAGCACCAGCGCCATCGCGATCATGATGCGCTGGCGCTGGCCGCCCGAGAGGCGGTGCGGGTAGGAGGCGAAGATGCGCTCGACCTGGGGCAGGCGCACCTGCTCCATCATGTCGAGGATGCGCTTCTTACGCGCTTTCGCGTCGAGATCGGTGTGGGCCCGCAAGACCTCGTCGATCTGGCGGCCGACCGGCACCACCGGATTGAGAGCGGTCATCGGCTCCTGGAAGATCATCGCCATCTGCGTGGCGCGCAGCTGCCGCAGCCGGCGGTCGGTGGCGGTGAGCAACTCCTCGCCGACCAGCTTGACGCTGCCGGCGGTCGGAACCAGCGTGCCCTTAGGCAACAGGCCCATCGTGGTGAGCGATGTCACCGACTTGCCCGAGCCGCTTTCGCCGACCAGGCACAGCGTCTCGCGCTCGTGGACCTGGATCGAGATGCCGTCGAGGATGCTCGCACCCTTCGGCTTCCTGCCGATGGAAACGACGAGGTTGTTGATGTCGAGGATAGGGTTGGTCATCAGGTCACTCCGTCGTCATTGCGAGGAGCCCGCGACAAAATTGCAAAGCAATTTTGCGCTGTAGCGACGAAGCAATCCAGAAATCTGTCCGCGGAGGCAGACTGGATTGCTTCGCTTCGTTCACAATGACGGAACAAGGGGCACGGCCAGCGAGACAAATCACTTCCCCTCCCGCTGCTTCATGCGGGGATCAAGGGCGTCGCGGGCGGCATCGCCGATCAGGTTGATGCTGAGGATCGCGATCGACAGCAACAGGCCCGGCCAGAAGATCAGCGTCGGCTTGAGCTGGAAGTACTGGCGACCCTCGGCCATGATGTTGCCCCAGGTCGGCGTCTCCGGCGAGATGCCGGCGCCGAGGAAGGAGAGGATGGCCTCGGTGAGGATCGCGGACGCGCAGACGTAGCTGCCCTGCACGATCAGGGGCGCGATCGTGTTCGGCATCAAATGCCGCCACATAATCTTCGGCAGGGACGAGCCGACCGAGATCGCCGCTTCAACGTAGGGCTCCTCGCGCGCCGACAGCACGACCGAGCGCACCAGGCGGGCCACGCGCGGAACTTCGGGGATCGTGATCGCGATCATCACGGTCCAGATGCTGGCGCCGGACAGCGACACCACGGCGATCGCCAGCAGAATGCTCGGCATCGCCATCAGGCCGTCCATGACGCGCATCATGACGGCATCGACCAGCTTGAAGAAGCCGGAGACGAGGCCGATCGCCAGGCCGATGACGATCGCCATGACCGCCGAGCCGATGCCGATCAGGAGCGAGATGCGGCCGCCATACATGACACGCGACAGGAGGTCCCGGCCATAGGCGTCGGTACCGAGCAGGAATTGCGCGGAGGAGGGTTTCAACCGCTGCGACGGCGCAAGCTGGATCGGATCGTGCGGCGCGATCAGCGGTGCCAGGATCGAGACCAGCACGATCAGCGCGAGGCAGACCGTTGCCGCCGCGATGATCGGCGTTGAGGTGAGGAATCCGAAGCGCGGCCGCAGCGGCGACGTGATCGGAATGGACGACTGGGGAAGGGTATCGACCGACATTTTTGTCCTTGGTTGTCCTTGCCTCAGTACCGGATCCGCGGATCCAGCAGGGTGTAGGCGACGTCGATCAGGAGATTGACGACGACGTAGATCAGCGACGTCAGCAAGATCATCGCCTGGATCACCGGGTAATCGCGCGCCAGCACCGCATCCACCGTGAGGCGGCCGATGCCGGGGATATTGAACACGCTCTCGGTGACGACGACGCCGGAGATCAGAAGCGCAAAGCCGGTGCCGATCACGGTGATCACGGGCACGGCGGCGTTGCGCAGCGCGTGCCGCATCATCACGGCGACTTCGTTGATGCCCTTGGCGCGCGCGGTGCGAACATAATCCTCGCCGAGGACATCGAGCATCGCAGCGCGCGTCATGCGCGCGATCAGCGCGATATAGATGAAGGACAGCGCGCATGTGGGCAGGACGATGCGCTCGAAGAACGGCCCAAAGCCGTTCGAGATGCTGCGGAAGCCCTGCACCGGCACCCAGCGCAGATCGATGGCGAAGACTTCGATCAGGACGTAGCCGACCACGAACACCGGGACCGAGAAGCCGAGCACGGACAGCCCCATCACGCAGCGGTCGATCCAGGTGCCGTGTTTCCAGGCTGCGATCACCCCCAGGGGAACGGCGACGACGACGGCGAGGATGATGGTTGACAGCGCGATTGAGATCGACGGCTCGACGCGCTGACCGATCATTTTCATGACCGGCAGATTGGAGATCAGCGAAGTCCCGAGATCACCGTGCAGGAGCTTGCCCACCCAGGTGACGAATTGCACGATCAGGGGATCGTTGAGGCCGAGCGAGGTGCGGATGCGCTCCAGCCGCTCCGGGGTCGCGTTGTCGCCGGCGAGGATGGCAGCGGGATCGCCGGGAGTGAGGCGGAGCAGGAGGAAGACGAACAGAGCGACCACGCCCATCACGGGCACGGCGGCGAAAATTCGGCGAAGGAGATATCCGAGCAAGTTGGATCCGTCAGATTAGAGTCAATCGGCGGCAGCGGTCATTGCCTCTTCTGCCATCAGCCTAACATTTCAGCAATTCCCGTGCCATTGGGGCCACAGGTTTTGCAGTGCGGCTAGTCGCTTTGGGGGCGGCTCATTCAGCCATTCCCGAGGTAGATGCGGTCGCATTGCCTCGGATGATGACCTTGGTTACTCCAGCGTCGCCAGCAACCCCGCCATCAGGCGGCCGCGTTCGGCCAGGCTGTCGACCTCGATATACTCCTCGAGCGTGTGGACATTGCCTCCGCGCACGCCCAGGCCGTCGAGAGTCGGGATGCCCATCGCCCCCGTGAAATTGCCGTCTGAGCCGCCGCCGGCGCTTGCATGCGGCAGTTCCGCGCCGAGGGACTTGGCGATATCGCGGGCTTTTTCGTAGAGCGCCATGGTGCCGGCATTCGGTTCCCAAACCGGTCGTGTCACGCCGCGGGTGACCTTGAAGCTGACATCATTGGTTGTGCCCGACAGCGCCAGCATCGTCTCGACGCCGCGGTCGAGATCGGCCTGGCGCTTGGCCATTGAAAGGGCTTCGCCGGTAGCGGTCGTGGCAACGCAATTGACCCATTGTCCACCGTGCACGACACCGACCGAGAACGTGCAGTCCTCGCTCGTCATCGCATCGATGACGAGGGTCTGCCGCGCCATCTCGCGGATGGCCGAGCGTCCCGCCGACAGCGTCGCGCCGGCGTGGCTCGGCCATCCGGTTGCCTCGAGATTGAAGCGGGCGATCGCATAGCGTCCCGTGGTGACGCCGTTATCGGCGCGGCCGGGCTCGGGCACCAGCACGTATTTGTTGCGCGCGGCTTCCGCCTCGATGATGTCGCGCGTCGAGGGCGTGCCGACTTCCTCGTCCGGCGTGAACAGCACGGTAACCGGCAGCGGCGTCGTGAAGGCAGCGCGTGCCAGCTGCCGGATCGCTTCCAGCGAGAGATAATTACCGCCCTTCATGTCGTAGATGCCGGGGCCGTAGCACCTGCCGCCCTCGCGCCGCCATTTCAGCTTCTCGATCGTGCCGACCGGGTGGACGGTATCCATGTGCCCCGCAATCAGGATGCCCGGCTCGCCCTGCTTCGGATGCGGGAAACGCGCGCGGACGACACCGCCAAAACCCTGACGGCCGGCGATGCGCTCGATCGTCGCACCCATGACCGCCATATCCCGCGCTGCGAGATCGAGCATGCGGTTCACGGCGTCGGCGTCCCAGGTCGGGCTTTCGCATTCCACCCAGCTGCGCAGGCCCTCGAGCATTGCCTCGGAATCAAAGGGAAGATTGGCTGGATTCATCTGGGTCTCTTCGGCTTAGAACGATGGATTTGCGCGTGCAGCGCGCGATGGGGGAAGGATCGGCGGACAACGTTGTAGAGTGAAAGCGATCATTGTGGAGCCCGTGCGCGCGCCCCCATGGGCATGCACTGAATGCGGATTGACGGGCTCGATGCTCTCTGCAAGTCTCGAAAAGATAAAGGCATTGCATGAGGTTAGTTCGCCTAAAGAACGATCCGATTGCTCAACCAATAACCTGCCTTTGACCAGTTTCACGTCAGGAGAAACTTCAATGTTCCAACTCATGCGCCGGGGGCGTCGCGCGTTCGCCTCCAAACTTGCGCTGTCGGTCGTCGCGCTTTCGACGGCACTGGCCTCGCCCGTGCTTGCGGCCGGCAAGACCATCACGGCGGTGATGCATTCGGATCTGCGCATCATCGATCCGATCTTCACCACGGCCTACATCACGCGTGACCACGGCTACATGGTTTACGACACGTTGATCGCGACTGATTCGAATTTCAAGATCCAGCCGCAGATGGCGGACTGGAAGATCTCCGACGACAAGCTCACCTACACCTTTACGCTGCGCGATGGCCTGAAGTGGCATGACGGCGCGCCGGTGACGGCGGAGGATTGCGTCGCCTCGCTGAAGCGCTGGGGTGCGGTCGACGGCATGGGCCAGAAGCTGATGGACTTCACCGCGAGCATCGAGGCGACCGACGCCAAGACCATCACGCTGAAGCTGAAGGAGCCCTACAGCCTGGTGCTCGAGTCGATCGGCAAGCCATCCTCGCGCGTTGCCTTCATGATGCCGAAGCGCCTCGCGGAGACGCCGCCGGACAAGCAGATCCCCGAACAGATCGGCTCCGGCCCCTTCAAGTTCGTGCAGTCGGAATTCCAGCCCGGTGTGAAGGCGGTCTATGTCAAGAACACCGACTATGTCCCGCGCAAGGAGCCGTCGAGCTGGACCTCCGGCGGCAAGGTGGTGAAGGTCGACCGTGTCGAATGGATCACCATGCCGGACTCGCAGACCGCAGTGAACGCGCTGCAGTCGGGCGACATCGATTTCATGGAAAATCTGCCGTACGACATGCTTCCGGTGCTGGAGGCGAACAAGGAGCTCACGCTCGAGGTCTCGAACAAGTTCGGATTCCAGACGCTCGGGCGAATGAACTTCCTCTATCCGCCGTTCGATAACGTCAAGGTGCGCCGCGCTGCCTTGCTGGCGATGAACCAGAAGGACGTTCTCGACGCGCTCGTCGGCAACCCCAAATATCAGAAGATCTGCGGCGCGTTCTTCGTGTGCGACACACCGTTTGCGAGCGACGCCGGCTCCGAGAGCCTGATCAAGGGCAGTGGCATGGCGGAAGCCAAGAAGCTGCTCGCCGAGTCCGGCTATGACGGCACGCCGGTGGTGGTCATGGCTCCGGGCGATGTCACTACGCTGAAGGCGCAGCCGATCGTCGCGGCCCAGCTCTTGCGCGAAGCCGGCTTCAAGGTGGACCTGCAGGCAACCGACTGGCAGACGGTGGTGAGCCGTCGCGCCAGCCAGAAACCGCCGAAGGAGGGCGGCTGGAACATGTTCTTCACTAACTGGGTCGCGGCCGACGTGTCCAATCCGATCGCCAATCTCTCGATCGGCGGCCAGGGCAAGAAGGGCGGCTGGTTCGGCTGGGCGGAAGACGCCAAAATCGAGCAGCTCAAGGACGCCTTCGTGCGCGCGCCCTCGCTCGACGAGCAGAAGAAGATCGCGACCGAGATCCAAAAGGAAGCTTATGAGCAAGTGATCTACGTTCCGCTCGGCCAGTATCTTCTGCCGAGCGGCTGGCGCAAGTCGCTCACCGGCTTGCTTGACGGCCCGGCAACCCCGGTGTTCTGGAACGTCGACAAGAGCGAGTGAGGCGAGGGCGCGTCCCGCGCCCTTCGTCCCGATCAGGACACGGCGCCGCTGTCAGCAGCGGCGCCGTTTTCGTTTGCTCCTCGCTTCGGCAAAAGGCCTGGAGCCTTGAAGACTTCCAGTATCCAATCATTGCTATTTGTTTCCATTCTGAAATAGATGTGCCGTCTCCTCGCATCACTTTCCCTTCCTCCATTTGATTCCCGTGCCGATCGATTTTGCATTTCAGGCGATGGCCGAACGGTCCGATCGCGCGCCGGCGCGATGGCGCCGACCTTTTCTCGGTTGGCTCGACGCGGTCGAGGCGGGCTGGGCCGTGCCGCTGCTGCTGGCCTGCTTCGTTGCGCTCTGGACCCTCTATCTGGTCATCGCCTATGCCGGCGGCGGCCTGCATCCCGATACGCTCGAGGGCTGGACGCTGGGGCGGAATTTCGCCTGGGGCGATTACAAGCATCCGCCGCTGACGGGATGGGTCACGGCGGCGTGGACTTTCGTCTTCCCGCTCAGCGACTGGTCGCTGCAGCTGATGGCGATGACGAATGCGGGGCTCGGCCTGTTTTTCGTCGACCTGATCTCGCGGCAATTCGCAAGAGGGCACAAGCGCATCCTGGTCCTGCTGCTGCTGATGCTGACGCCGGCCTATCAATTCCACGCCCAGCGTTTCAACGCCAATGCGGTGCTGCTCGCAACCTGGCCGCTGGCGACTTATTGCTTCCTGCGCGCGTTCGAGACCCGCAATGCGTTCTGGGCGGTCGCGGTGGGATTCACTACGGCGCTGGCGATGGTCGGCAAGTATTATTCGATCTTTCTCGTCGCGAGCTTCGCGTTTGCCGCGCTGGCGCATCCGGCGCGGCGCGCCTATTTCACGTCCGCTTCGCCGTGGATATCCGTCGTCGTCGGGCCCGCGGCGCTGTCGCCGCACATCTGGTGGCTCGCGACCACCGGCGCGTCGACCTTCACTTATGCGCTGGCCCACGCCAACGGCAATGCCGCCAGCTCTCTCGGCGAGGTGAGGAATTTCCTGCTGGGGCTGGCGGCAGCGATGAGCGTATCGGCCGTGGTCTGGTTTTTCGTCGCCGGGATGCGCCTAAGGCAGATTCCGGCCGATTTCGCCGCGATGAGTCCCGCCTTGCGGCTTCTCTTGTACGTTGCGATCGGCACGATCGTGCTGCCGGTCCTGACATCGCTGGCATTGGGCACGGATCTGCCGTCGCTTTGGGCGTTGCAGGGGCTGTTCCTGTTCATCGTGCTCGTCGTCTGCGGCACGCGCTACCCGATCGAGCGCTTCTATACCGTCAATGTCACCGTCATCACTGCACTCGTTGCGCTCGCTGCCGTCTTGATCGCCGCGCCGATCCACGCCGTCTACCGCAACACGAGCGGCTATGAAGAGGGGCGAAACCTCTACGCACAGGCGGCGAACGAACTCACCCGCCAGTGGCACGAGCTGACCGGCGAACCGCTCAGCGTCGTCAGCGGCGACGATTCGCTGGCCTTCGCGGCGGCGTTCTACAGCCCGGACCATCCGCACTACGCGCGGGCCTTCGATTATCCATACATTTGGGGATCGCCGCACAAGGCGACTGACCGCGGCTGGGCCGCGCTCTGTTTTCGCGGCCAGGACTATTGCAATCAGTGGATGGAATGGGTGTCCGGGCAGGCCAGCCACGTTGTCAGGCGTGAATTCACCGTGCAGGCGAGGCTGTGGGGCCGGCCTGGCCTCACACGGGAGGTGGTCGTGATGATGGTGCCACCGCGCGCCAACTCCGCAATGCCCGAGAGCGCCGCCGACGATTTCAGCGCCAGCAAGCGCGCGCCGGAGTAGCGGCTGCGCTTAGCAGTGGCCGCCGCGCACCTGTTCGAGCCCCTCGCTTGCGAACGGCAGATGCGGCTCGGCAGGAGTCGAATCCGACGACGGGCTTTGCTTCGTCTCCCGCTGATCCCGGGCGTGTTGGTCTTCGCGGTGTTCCGGTTCCATTGCGGCCCTCTCGAATTGCTGCAGTACAACATCAAGGGCGCAAGGAAGTTCCTCACGCGATCGGGCGATGATGCGGCTTGAACAGCCGTCCCTTCTCCACCACCAGCACGATCGCGAGCGCTGCGAGCGTCGAGAGGAAGAAGCCGGCCGAGAACGGCAGCAGCGTGCCGTCAAAGCTCTGGCCGATGGCCATGCCGACGACAATGCCGATCAGCGTCGTGATCGAACCGTAGAGCGAGGAGGCGGTGCCGGCGATATGGCCCTGCGGCTCCATCGCGAGCGCGGTGAAGTTGGCGACCATCATGCCGAACGAGAACATCATCAGGGCCGAGAGCGCCATGAACAAGGCAAGCGGCAGCGCGCCCAGGCTTTCCGTCAGCAGCATCACGCCCGCCACGGCGGTGTAGAGCATCAATGCACCGTGCGAGATCACGCGCATGCCGAGCCGTCCGACCAGTTTTGCGTTCAGGAAGCCGGCGATGGCGGTGCCGGCGGCGATCGCGGCAAAGGCGAGGGGGAAATAGTGCCCGAGATGGTAGATGCCGGTGAAGACCTGCTGGGCTGAGAACACATAGGCGAACAGCGCGCCCATGACGCTGCCGGCGGCGGTGGCGTAGCCGATGGTCTGGCGGTTGGTCACGGTCTGGCGGAAGGCCGCGAGCACGTCGGCGGGCGCGAGCGACCTGCGCTCCGATTCGGGCAGCGTCTCCGGCAACCGCCACACGCTCCACGCCAGCGCGAGCAGCCCGTAGAGCATCAGCACGACGAAGATGCCGCGCCATTGCGTCACCAGCAGCACCGCCTGTCCGAACGAGGGCGCGATCACGGGTACCGCGATGAACACCATCATGGCGAGCGACATCACGCTGGCCATGCGGCGCCCGACATAGCAATCGCGCACCATGGAGGTTGCGATCACGCGCGTCGCCGAGGTGCCGAGCCCCTGCAGCGCCCGCGCCAGCAGCAATGTTTCGAACGAGGGTGCGGCGACCGCCAGCACGCTCGCCACCGCATAGACCGCCATGCCGCCCAGCAGCACTGGGCGCCGGCCGAAGCGGTCGGACAGCGGGCCCATGACGAACTGGCCCACGCCGAAGCCGATCAGGAAGGTCGACAATACGAGCTGGAGATGGTTGGCGTTGGGAATCTTGAATGCGGCCCCGATATTGGGCAGCGCCGGCAGCATCATGTCCATGGCGAGCGGATTCAGCGCCATGATCGACGCCACCACGATGACGAATTCGGGAAAGCCCATCGGGCGGTGTCCCGAGGACACCCAACTGTCGGCGTTAACGTCGGACAAGGAAGCTCACCTCTGATTTCGGAGGCTTGTCTACCCCTCATGCTGCGATGCACAACCCTTGTTTCGAGATGGCTGTCAGGCGGGGCGGGGACGGACAAGAATTGGTGAGGGCGCCGCAGATTCGGCGGATGGGAGCGCCTTGGCTGCCGGCCCGAAACCAGCGATTTACCATGTGCGTCCAAAGATCGGCGCCCCGGCAGCGTCTATCGACACGGCAGGATGAAATGAAAACCCATCCTGTTCACTGTGGTGGCCGATCGATGAGGCGCAGCGTTGGCGGCGCTGAGGGAAGCCCAGGCAAAGGTATCTATTTGTGTCCGACGTGACCGGAACAGCACGATGGTTGGGGCCGTCGGCCGACATGGCTGAGCAGCGGGGCGTTTGGCTTGTCCGCCTGATCGTGCTGGTGGCGCTGCTGGTGCTCGGCAATCTCGTCAACGACGCCAGGCTCGACATGAAGTATGGCTGGGATGTTCGCGTCAATTGCGCGGCAGTCGATGCCCATGTCGGCGGGCTCGATCCCTACTTCGTCAAGAATCTGAAGGGCACCAAGCTTTCCTATCCCTATCTGCCGGTGACGTTGGATGCCTTCCGCCCCCTTTGCGCGGGCGGCTTTCTCGTCGGTCATTACAGAGGACTCTATCTCGGTCTCGCCATCCTCTGCGGCCTGCTGCTGCCTGGTCTCGGCCGGACGCGCAATCTGCCTGACGTCGCACTCAGGATTCTCTGGGTGCTCGGCGCATTTGTCGGCTTCGAGTGGGTTGTGGCCTCGGGGAATTTCGCGATCCTGAGTGGTGCGCTGACCGCCGTCGCGCTTGCGCTGCTGCTTCGCCCCGCCGCACCTGCGGCGCGCGATGGTCGCGATGACCTATTTCGCGTCATAGGGGCTGCATTGCTCGGGCTCGTCCTTTCGCTCAAGCTGGTGTTCTGCCCGGTGCTGGCCGCGCTCTATTTCCTGCCGCTGCCGCGTCGGCGGAAACTCGTGCTGATCATCGTGGGTGCCGTCGGCTTCGCGCTCCCGATCCTGTTCTCGATCGCCTTCTATCCACAGCTATCATCGAGCTGGTTGCTCGCGATCACGGGAGAGATTCCCGACCAGCATTCGGTCCAGCTTGACGAAATCAATCCGTCGCTGCTGCTGCTGGCCCGAAGCGTCATGGACTGCGCCGGCCTGGCCGATAGCAAGGCGATCGTGTTCGCCGTCTATGCGTTGGCAGCGTCCACGCTGGTGTTGGCGCCGCTCGGCTGGTCGATGCTGCGCACGATCGGCAATGGTGAGGGATCGCTGCCGGCGCGCTTCGACCGCTGGCTGATCGATCATCCGCATGCAGCCATGCGCTTCAGCGTGCTTGCGATGTACGGACTTTATCTCTGTTCGCCGCGCCTCAAGGAATATGCCTTTCTCGAATTGGCGGTCTACGCCGCCGTCCTGATCGTCGATCTTCCGGCCGCGACGCTTGCAGCCGTGCTGAGCATCGGCGTCGCCATCCCGACTGTTGTCTCGCTCACGGGGGAGACGATCGAGGGCAGTTTCATTCAGATCGCGGTCGCGCTCGCCTGCTTCTGGATCATGCTGTTGGCGCGATCGGCGCCGTCAGTTCAGGTGGTGCGGGCAGCCGGGGTCGAACCGGCACAGCGCTTGCGCACCGAGGGATTTTAAGTCCCTTGCGTCTACCAATTCCGCCATGCCCGCTTGATCCAACGAGATCAACGACTTAAGTCCCGTTTCGGCCGCTTTGGTGGCGGAAGCCGGACGGGTTGTCTCTTCCTTAAGCGAGCCGCCCGCGCAAGGCAAAGCCTCAATCCGGACATCTCGGCTTGCTTTAGGCAATCTCAATCTACGGGGACTACCAATCCGACATGCCTGTCTCGTTTCTCCACCAAACTCGCCTTGCGCGTGTGCTGCTTCCGCTGCTGGGACTCTGCGCGGTGCTTGGCGGCTGCGCGGGTATCACCGAGACCATCAGCCCGGCCTTCGTCGATCCGGCCCGCTATGACCTCTGGGAGTGCAAGCAACTCGCGCCCGAGCGGAAAACCCTCATCAAGCGCCGTGATGAGCTGGAGCGGCTGATGGCCAAGGCCGAAACCGGGGCAGGCGGTGCGGTCGTGTCGGAGCTCGCCTATCGCAACGACTACCTCGCCGTGCGCGGACAGCAAAAGTTGCTGGAAGAGACCTGGCGGAGGGACCGATGCCGCGAGAGCGACATGGAGGCAGCCAATCCGCCGGCTCAGCCGACACCTGTGGCTGCACCGGCAGGCGCGGCCAAGCCGTCGAAGCTGCTGGGCTCGAAATCCGGCGACGCCATCCACTGACGATGACGATCGCTGCTAATCGCACCGCGCTTCAGGCCCGCCAGCCGTAGATCCAGTCCTGCCGCGCCAGCATGCGCTCCGGCCCGAGCGAGCGGATCGCAAGGTCGCGCGCGAGCGCAAGCGGACCGCTCAAATGATAGATGCGGCCCTGCTGCCGTGCCGTTCGCTGCACGCGCCGCACGCGCGTCTGGCGCGCCCGGCCATACTGTTTCAACGCTGCGGCGATGCTGCTTGCGCTTTCGGCTGTCTCAAAGCTCAAGTGCCTGGCGAGCACGGCGGCATCCTCGATCGCCATGCCGGCCCCCTGGGCGGCGAAGGGCAGCATCGCGTGCACGGCGTCGCCGAGCAGCGCCACCTGGCCTTTGCTCCAGGGGCAGCCCTCGGGCACGCCGAACAGCGCCCATTTGCGCCAGCTGTCGACCGCGGCGAGCATCATCCGCGCCGGTGGCGGCCAGCGCGGCGCGGCAAAGGCGTCCATCACCTCGAAGGGATCGCCCGGCGTGCTCCAGCCCGGCCTGTTCCACGTGCCCGGCAGCACCGCCACCACATTGAGTTGGCGCCCGCCCGCGATCGGATAAGCGACCAGGTGGGCGTTTGGCCCCATCCAGAGCTGCACCCGGCGCGCGGTGTAGTCCTTCGGCAATTGCGTGGCATCGATCGTGCCGCGCCAGGCGATCAGTCCGGAGAACCGCGGCTGCACCTCGGGAAACAGATGCTGGCGTACCGTCGACCAGATGCCATCGGCGCCGATCAGCGCGCTCGCGAGATCACTGCGGCGTATCGTGCCGCTGCGATGGACAACCGTCAGTCCCTTGGCGTGAGACGCGACATCCTCGAACGTCGCGCCGAGCTTCAACTCGATGTCGGGATGGTCGGAGACCGCGCCGGCCAGCGCCGCTTGCAGGTCGGCACGATGCACCACCCAATAGGGGGCTCTGGCCCGCGCCGAGGCCGCTTCGCCAAGCGGCATGCGCAGCAATTCGCCGCCGGCCCGCGCGCTCATGATGCTGACCGCCTCGGGGGTCACCGCACGGAGCCTGAGGCGCTCGGTCAGGCCGAGCTCGACCAGGACACGGCTGGCATTGGGGGAGAGTTGCAGACCCGCGCCGACTTCTTCGAGGTGCTCGGCTTTTTCCAGCACCACGACACGAAAGCCGCGGGCCGCAAGCGCCAGCGCGGCCGTCAGGCCTCCGATTCCGGCACCGGCGATGACGATTGTTCTGGAGAGCGCCACCCCTGGTTGAAGCGACCGTCAGGCCACCTTGTCCTTCAGGACGCATTCCGGCGGACGCGCCTCGCCGGGCTTCAGGTCCGCGGCAAAGCGGTACAGCGTCGAGCAGTAGGGGCAGATGATCTCGTTGTCGTTGCCGAGGTCGAGGAACACGTGCGGATGATCGAACGGAGGATTGGCGCCCACGCACATGAATTCTTGCGAACCGATCTCGATGACGGGAACACCGGCATCGTTATGGAAGTGCGGGACGACATGGTCGGACATCGTAACTCATCCTGGAGTGGCAATGGTAGCGAACACAATCAACAACTGACGCGGCATCTTTAAGGCGCCGCGGACCATACTGGCGAGGGTGGGTGATTGCTAGTCCAGCGGAACCGAAAGGTTCGCAATGCCCCATGCTCATTTGCTCTTGCAAATTCGACACAATCTTGCGGCCTGAGAGAAGCCCTTCTTTCGTCGGGGACGTTGTGTCGCAATTTTGGCATACTATGTCTGCGCACGAGGGCAATTGCGGCAAAAAACCAACCATCAGGCAGACGTCCAGGCTTTCAGCATGAAGTGGCTGCGAATCAGCACAGCGTTGAGCGGGATTGCGGCATGCGGCTTCGTGCTCGCGCAGGTAGCGCCGCATGCCCACGAGGCCGGCGCGATCTTCGCCGCCCAGGACGATCCGGCCACGCTGTCCGAGCTCAAGCTCGATACGGTTCTGCGACAGAACGAGCGGTTGATTCAGGACAACATCGAGGCTGCGCTCGCATCGGGCGATGCCGATCTCGCGAACAGTTTCGTCGTGCTCGCGCGCGAGCGCAATATCGCGCTTGCCGATGACATCCTCACGCGCGTGAGTGACGCGGTCAAAGAGGAAAATTCGACCTCGTATTTCGCCAGGCGATTCGCTACCGGCCTCGTCACCGGCAGCGCGGACGATGTCGCAAGCCTGTCCGGAACCGTCGCCGGCGATCTCTTCGTGATCGGCGACATCAGGGACGTCGTTCGCGAGGGCAAGCATCTCGCCATGGGCGAGGACACCGACCGTCTCGTTCTCGGGCTCGCGGCCGTGGGGCTTGCGGTGACGGCGGCAACCTACGTGTCCGTCGGCGGCGCGGCGCCGGTTCGCGCCGGGCTGACGCTGGTCAAGGATGCCCGGAAGGTCGGGCGGCTCGGCGAGGGGCTGGCCAAGTGGGCCGGCCGGTCTGCGCGCGAGGTGGTCGATACGCCGATGCTTCAGAACGCGGTTGCCTCTGGTTCGGTGCTACGTCCAAGCGAGACCGCGCGCGCCATTAAGGCAGCATTCCGCGCCGAAAAGGTCGGCGCGCTGGTTCGACTCGGCAAGGACGTCACGCGCGTCGCCGAGAAGACCGGCACGCGCGGCGCCATGGACACGCTGCGTATCGCCGAAGCCCCGAAAGATGTCGCGCGTGCGGCGCGGCTTGCTGAAGCGCAGGGCGGCAAGACGCGCGCGATCATGAAGCTGCTCGGTCGCGGTGCGCTGCTGCTCGTGGGCGGCGCGTTCGATCTCGCGCTCTGGCTGTTCGGCGCCGCATTGACGCTGTTTGGCCTTCTGTCCTCGATCAAGACGACCGCCGAGCGCCTGACCCAGTCCTGGTGCGATCGCAGACGAGCGCGGCGGCTTCGCCGGGCGCGGATCGCCGCCGAAGTCGATCCGGCGCACGCGGCCCTCACAGCATGATCCGGAAAAGTGCCCAGCGGTTTTCCGAAAAGATCATGCTCAAACAATAACCACAACCTTCCCCTCAAGACCGCGGAACAAGTGATGCCGAGCTTTCACAACGGCGCCGTTGAAATTGCCTATCTCGACGAGGGCGAGGGCGACCCCATCATCCTGGTGCACGGCTTTGCCTCCAGCAAGAACGTGAACTGGGTCTATCCGACCTGGGTCTCCGAGCTGCGCAAGAACGGACGCCGCGTCATCGCGCTGGACAATCGCGGCCATGGCGAAAGCGCAAAGCTCTACGAGCCCGCGCAGTATTCGATCCCGACCATGGCCGGCGACGTGCTCGCGCTGATGGATCATCTCGCGATCCCGCAGGCCGACATCATGGGCTATTCGATGGGCGGGCGGATGACCGCGTGGCTCGGGCTCAACGAGCCGCAGCGCCTGCGCTCGGCGATCCTCGGCGGCATCGGCATTGGTGGCCTGATCGATGGGACCGGGCCGGGAGAGAACGTGGCGAAGGCGCTGGAAGCACCCTCGCTCGATGACGTCACCGATCCCATGGGCCGCACCTTCCGCGCCTTCGCCGATCAGACCCGTTCCGACCGCCGTGCGCTCGTCGCCTGCCTGCGCGGCACGCGCGACCTCATGACAACGGACGAAGCCGCGGGCATCGACGTGCCCGTGCTGATCGCGGTCGGCAGCACCGACGACGTCGCAGGCTCCGCCAGCGCACTCGGCGCACTCATCCCCGGCTCGCAAGTGCTTGAGATCCCCAACCGCGACCACATGCGTGCCGTCGGCGACAAGGTCTACAAGACCGGCGTGCTCGATTTCCTCTCACGCCGCGGCTGAGATGTCGTCCGCCGGCTCGTCGTCGCCTAAACGGCGTGTCAGCGCCGTCAGCACCACGAAGGTCGCAAGCCACACCATCCGCGCGCCGTAGCGGTCGTGCGGACCGGAGATGACGGCGCAGATGAAGGCATTGCCGAGCAGCGCCAAGGTGACGGTCGCCGCCAGCAGCGTCAGATCGTCGAGCCTGCGGTTCGCCAGAGAATGCGCGAGCAGCGCGACGAGCGCCAGCATCGAGACCAGCGCCACCGGAACGTGCAGCCAGTTGACGTCGTCGAAATTGACGGCCCAGTGCTGCTGGCGCGCCGCGCGCATCGGCGCGACCTGCGCCGGAATGTAGCGTTCGATGATGCCGTAGGTGTGCGGGATCCAGCCATTGGCGCCTTCACCGGTCGCGACATGGAGCAATTGCTGCCCGATCGCCCGCAGGGCGGCGCCGGCCTGCCAGGCCGGATAGTCGGCGAGCGAATGCACGACGATGTAGCTCATCTCGTCGTCCATTCCCTCGAACCGGCCGAGCGTGTTGAACATGCTCTTGCCCCACAGGAACTCGTCTGCGGTCGCCGGCAGTTCATTGCGATAGGGACAGAGCTTGAATCGTTCGCGCGGACAGTGATCGCTGAGGTAGCGTGCGACGATGCCGTCCTGCATCATGCGGCCGAAGGCGACGCCGTAGCCGCCGGGCGTCCAGGTCCATTGGCCCGACAGCGCGAAATTCGCCGACACCAGCATCAGGCTGCCCGCGACGATGGACAGGCTCGCCTGTGCCAACCCCGACAGCGGCAGCCGGCGTCCTACGAGCGGCCGCGCCATCCAGCCGGCGGCGCAGAGCCCGAGCAGCACGCCGAGCGTGGCGCTGTGGGTTGCGGCGGCAAAGGCGGTGAAGACGAACAGCGAGATCTTTTCCAGTGCCGAGATCCGATGTCCCCCGACGACCAGGAGAAACAGCGACAGCACCGACAGCCCTGCAAAGATGTCGGTGAGCAGCATGCTGGTAAGCCAGGGCAGGGCGGTCGACAGGATCAGGAGCAGGCTGATGGCGACGAAGCGGAAGGTCTGCATCAGGCCGAGCATGCGCAAGGTGAGCTGCAGCAGCCACAGCGTCGCCAGCGACTGGACGGCGAGGTTGATCCAGAAGCCGAAGCTTTCGCCATAGTGCAGATAGAGGCCGAACACGGTGGAGCGGCTGGGGACGAGATAGCCCTCGTACCAGCGCGCCAGATAGCCGCCGGTATCCCATTGAAGCAGGGGGTAGCCATTCCAGAACGCCGGCGCGAGCATGAAGAGGGGCAGGGCCAGCGCGGCCAGCCGCAGCCAGAACGAGCCCGCGGCGCGCGCGCGCAAACTTTCGGTGGTGGTGCTCAAAACGGCTCCGTCGTTCGGACCATGACTGCAATAAGGGTCCGGACGGAATTCACCAATAGTTTGACGCCGCCCGCCTTGAATTTGGCAGAACTCTGACCACTTTGAGCCAACCCTGCCGCCTGCAGCGTCAGAGGAAAGTGTTGCGATTCAACGCGTTGGCAGGCTTTCGCGGGGCAGGGTGCAGTTCACTCTCAGGCAAGCCGGTCAGGACTTTGTCGCCTATACTGTGCTATAGAACCAGCAAAGCGGGCCAATTCGAAAGAGCAGTTTCCATGGCAGTGCATCAGGTCAATCCGGGAGGAAAGCTCGCGTCGCTCGACCCGATCTGGCAGCGGGTCCGGGGCGAAGCGGAGGACATCGTCCATCGCGAGCCGGAGCTTGCGACCTTCATCTATTCGACGGTGCTGCATCACAGCCGTCTGGAAGATTCGGTGATCCACCGTCTCGCCGACCGGCTCGATCACGCCGCACTGTCGGGCGATCTCGTGCGCCAGACCTATGACGAGGCGCTGCGCGACGAACCGGACCTCGGCAACGCCTTCCGCGCCGATCTCGTCGCCGTCTACGACCGCGATCCCGCGACCTCGCGCTTCATCGATCCCTTGCTCTACTTCAAGGGCTTTCACGCGATCCAGACCCATCGCCTGGCGCACTGGCTCTATCTGAAGGGCCGCAAGGATTTCGCGTACTATCTGCAGAGCCGCGCCTCTGCGGTGTTCCAGACCGACATCAATCCCGCCGCGCGCATCGGCCGCGGCATCTTCCTCGACCACGCCACCGGTTTCGTCTGCGGCGAGACGGCTGTCATCGAGGACGACGTCTCGATCCTGCATGGCGTCACGCTCGGCGGCACCGGCAAGGAGAACGAGGACCGTCATCCCAAGATCCGGCACGGCGTCTTGATCGGTGCAGGCGCAAAGATCCTCGGCAACATCGAGATCGGCCATTGCGCGCGCATCGCCGCCGGCTCGGTGGTGGTGAAGCCGGTCCCGCACAACGTCACGGTTGCCGGCGTGCCCGCCAGGATCGTCGGCGAAGCCGGCTGCGCCGAGCCGTCGCGTACTATGGATCAGATGATCAACGCCCTGGGACTCTGAGATGGGACTTTGAGGTGGGGCTTTGAGCTTGAAGAGGGCCTGATTTTCCGGCCCTTTCTCGTCCCCACATTCTTTGGCAATTGATGCTGGCGGTTCGTCGCGTCTCGTCCTAAAACCCCGCTAACCCAGATTTGGATTGGAGACTTGCCGTGGACGTCAAGGAAGTAAGGAAGCTCGACGCGTATTTGAAGCGCGTATTCGGCAATCCCAAGATCCGCGTCGTGCCGCGGCCGAAGAAGGATGATTCCGCCGAGGTCTATATCGGCGAGGAGTTCATCGGCGTGCTGTTCGTCGACGACGAGGACGATGATCGCTCGTTTCAGTTCCAGATGGCGATCCTCGAGGACGATCTCGTCGATCAGGAATAGTTCGTCAGCGGTCATTGCGAGCAAAGCGAAGCAATCCAGAAATCTTTCCGCGGAGGGATTCTGGATTGTTTTGCTTGCAATGACCACTCTAGCTAGATTCGCGGGCCCGTAAATCTACTTCTTTGCGACAATCCGTAGCCGCGCCGTCGCGTCAGCGACAATGTGGCTTTGCGCATCGACGAGGTCGGCTTGCACGACCTCCGCTCGACGACACGCGCTGGGGCCGTGCGAAATGGAAGTAATGGGTTTCGCTTCGCTCTACCCATCCTACGAGCTGCAAATATCAATAAGGCAATTGGCCGAAGTGCGCTCATTTCAGCCTCAAATCAGAATACGATGAGAGTATTAGGAGTGTTCTGCCACCAACAGGTTTTCCCCTCGCCTGGCACTCGCCTTCAGTTACAGATCTCGACGTTAATAAGGGTGTGGCCTGTGCTTCTTGAATCAAGGCGACAGCCGGGTCGGACGGGACGACAGCCCGCATTGTTGCAGACCATTTGCCCAGATGCGGAGGGCTTCGCTGGTGTCGCTTCGGTTTGTTTCCGCTCCGCGTCTCGATTCTTGGCGTCCTCGCGGGTCGCAACCGGCTTCTTGTCCTGAACCTTCTCGCATTCATTGTCGTCATTGACGCGATAGCCGGCGCGGCAGGCGATCTTCACGCAAGCGTCGCCGTCGGCCTTGAAGCCGTGATCGCAGACCAGCGGACAAACCCGGCCCGGCTTGGCCTTGATGGCATCGAGCGCGTCGAAGCTCGCGAGCTTGGCGTCGAACTTCGTCCCGGCATATTTGTTGAACAGCGTCAGCGAGCGTTGCGATGACGCATTCCAGTCGCCATCGGCAGCGGCGGCCAGGCAGCCGACCCGGCGCAGCTCGGACTGAACCAGCTTCGCCGTCTCTTGCGGCGACAGGCTCGGCGGTGATGAGGTCGGGGCAACGGCAGCAACTTTCTGTTCACTATCCGCCCGCGCTTTCGCGTCCGCCGCCTGCTTCTGTGCGGTTTGTTTGGTTTGCAGCTCGGCGGCCGCCCTGTCGCTTGCGATCTTGTCGGCGAGCGCCTTCTCGGCGGCTTGCTTATCTGCCACGGCCTTTGCCGCTGCGGCCTCGGCGTCCTTGCGACGCTGCTCGGCGGCGGCCGCCTTGGCCTCCTCGACCTGCTTGGCTTTCTCCGCCGCCGCCTTGGCGACCTCAGCGGCCTTCGCGGCTGCAGCGGCTTTCTCCTGTTCGGCCTTCTTGGTGCGGTCGAGTGCCAGCCTTGCCTTCTCGTCCTCGGCCTGCCCGGCCTTGTCCGCAGCGGAAGCGCGGGTTTCTTCGGCGGCGATCTTGTTCAACTGGCCCTTGGCGAGATCGCTATAGAAACCGCTGGGAAAGCGGTTCAGGAAGGCGGCCCATCCGTCACGCGTGCCAAGCTGGAGCGCCAGTTCGTAATCGCGCCGGATTTCGCTGTCCGGGTTGGCCTGCGGCCCGGCCGCCACCGGCTTCGCTGCCACCAGCGGCACGTCATCGCCTCCAAGCGAGCCGTACACATACGGCTCCTGCTTGTAGCCGGTGGTCTTGAGCACGTCGTCGCGCACGAAGCCGAACGCCTTGCGCAGATCGAGGCCCGGCATCGGCAGACGTTCGACCAGAGCGGTGGCGAACGGGCTGTTCTTCGCGTCACCGTCCGAGGCGGTCGAGCCCGCCTTCGCCGCGAAGGCAATCATGGTGTTCGGGCTGGTCGGCTCGACCTTGGCAAGGCCGCGGCCGATGGCCCGGGCGGCAATCGTCCGCTTCATGGTCTTGGCAAAGGGATTGTCGCGACAGGCGTCCAGGATGACGAGCCGGAGCTGCTTCGCCGGTTCGACGGCGAACAGGGCCCGGTCCAGCGGCAGCGTTTCGTCGAGAACGTCGCTGTCGGTTTCGAGCGTCGCGTCGGTGGGGATCAGGTAATTGGTTCCGTCGAGCTCAATGCCGTGCCCGGCATAGTAGACCACCGCAACGTCGGCCTCGCGCGCCTTGCCGCCAAAATCGCGCAGCGCCTTGCGCATCTCGGCGACGTTCAGGTCGAGCTTGACGTCGACCGTCTCGAAGCCGGCCTTTCTGAACATGCCGCCGACCAGCGCGGCATCGTTGGCCGGGTTGGTCAGCTTCGCCACGTTCTTGTAGGCCGAGTTGCCCATGACGAGCGCGACGCGCTTCTCGGCCAGCGCAGAGTCGGTCCCAAGCCAGGTCGCTAAAATCAACAAAACAAACAGCCGAAGCCCGCGCATTCCTGCCCCCGAATGCAATCGCATCAGATTATTCGTAGAATGGCCAAATGCAATCTGCGATCAGTGATGTTCATCACACATCCCTTCAAGAGTCGGTCGCCGCGTTGGCGCGGCCTGCGTATCTGGCCTGCAAGGGAATGCTTGCGTCTCGGTCGCGGCTCAGTCGCACACTTCCTTTTGAGATGCGATGTTTCCACTGTTCGGGTTAACAATGCGACAGCCCGACTTTACCGGCCGACAGCCGGCTTGGTTACAAAGGATTTGACCAGATGCAGACGGCTTGATGGGGGCGGCTTCAACCTGCTTC
Organism: Bradyrhizobium sp. 142; assembly: GCF_023074015.1. Lineage (NCBI taxonomy): Bacteria > Pseudomonadati > Pseudomonadota > Alphaproteobacteria > Hyphomicrobiales > Nitrobacteraceae > Bradyrhizobium > Bradyrhizobium sp. 142. The sequence goes on along the minus strand of NZ_JADPKQ010000126.1, from coordinate 38,779 downwards.
CGATCTGCGTCTCGTTTCTTGGTATCCTCGCGGGTCGCGACCGGCTTCTTGTCCTGGACCTTATCGCATTCATTGTCGTCGTTGACGCGATAGCCGACGCGGCAGGCGATCTTCACGCACGCGTCGCCATCGGCCTTGAAGCCGTGATCGCACACCAGCGGACAAACCCGGCCCGGCTTGGCCTTGATGGCATCGAGCGCGTCGAAGCTTGTGAGCTTGGCGTCGAACTTCGTCCCGGCATATTTATTGAACAGCGTCAGCGAGCGTTGCGACGACGCATTCCAGGCGCCATCGGCAGCGGTCGCCAGGCAGCCGACCCGGCGCAGCTCGGACTGAACCAGCTTCGCCGTCTCTTGCGGCGACATACTCGGCTGCGATGAGGTCGGGGCAACGGCTGCAACTTTCTGTGCAGTGTCGGTAACCTGCTGCCTCTCTGTAGTCCGCTGTTCGGCGATCTGCTTGGTGTCATTTGCCAGCCTCTCGGCGAGCGCCTTCTCGGCCGCTTGCTTGTCGGCCAGCGCCTTCGCCGCTGCGGCCTCGGCTTCCTTCCGGCGCTGCTCGGCCGCGGCCGCCTTGGCCTCCTCGATCTGCTTGGCCTTCTCTGCCGCGATGCGGGCGTTCTCGGCGGCCTTGGCGGTGGCAGCCGCCTTCTCTTGCTCGGCCCTGTTCGCACGCTCGGCTGCGAGCCTTGCCTTTTCGTCTTCGGCTTGGCGTGCCTTCGCGGCCGCAGCTGTGCGCGCCTCCTCGGCCGCGACGTTCTTCAGTTGCGCGCGGGCGAGGCCCGCGTAGAACCCGTCAGGATAAGCCTGCAGGAATGCTTCCCATGCGTCTCGGTTTCCCGCCTGGAGCGCCAGCTCATAGTCCCGGCGCACGCTGTCTTGGGGATTGGCTTGCGGGCCCGGCGCTGCTGCCGGCTTGGCCGGTACCAGCGGCACGTCATCGCCTCCAAGCGAGCCGTACACATACGGCTCCTGCTTGTAGCCGGTGGTCTTGAGGACATCGTCGCGCACGAAGCCGAACGCCTTGCGCAGGTCGAGGCCCGGCATCGGCAGACGTTCGACGAGCGCCGTGGCAAACGGGCTGTTCTTCGCATCACCGTCCGAGGCGGTCGAGCCCGCCTTCGCCGCGAAGGCGATCATGGTGTTCGGGCTGGTCGGCTCGACCTTGGCAAGGCCTCGGCCGATGGCACGTGAGGCAACCGTGCGCTTCATCGTCTTGGCGAACGGATTGTCGCGGCAGGCGTCCAGGATGACGAGGCGAAGCTGCTTGGCCGGCTCGATCGCAAACAACACCCTGTCGAGCGGGAACGCCTCGTCGAGAACATCGGTGTCGGTCTCCAACGCGGCATCGGTAGGGATCAGATAGTGGTGCCGTCAAGCTCGATGCCATGGCCGGCGTAGTAGATGACCGCGACGTCGGCGTCGCGTGCCTTGCCGCCGAATTCGCGCAGCGCCTTGCGCGTGTCGACCACGTTCAGGTCGAGCTTGACGTCGACCGTATCGAAGCCGGCCTTCCTGAACATGCCGCCGACCAGCGCGGCATCGTTCGCGGGGTTCGCCAGCTTCGCCACGTTCTTGTAGGCCGAGTTGCCCATGACGAGCGCGACGCGCTTCTCAGCCAGCGCAGAGCCGGACCCAAACCAGGTCGCAAAGCAGGTCGCAAAAATCAACAAAACAAACAGCCGAAGCCGCATTCCAGCCCCCGAATGCAATAGCGTCAGATTATTCGCAGAATGGCCAAATGCAAATCTGCGATCAGTGATATCAAGCACACATCCGCGCGGCCATCCCAGAAACTACGGGTGGGAGATGCGTGACCGCACCATTCAAATCGATCTCCCATGATGCCCATTGTGCCCCTGTTTTGCCCGACGGATCAACGGCTATTCGAAAAATACGAAAATGCTCAATGCTGCCGGATGCTTGGCTACTGTGCATGGGGTTGTTTTCGAGGTTTTATTTTGAAGGCTCCAGCCGATCCCGCGGCGGGGCCGCGCTCACCCCCGCGGTCCGCGCAGCTGCAGCGTCAGCCGGTCCATCGCTTCCGTCACCTCGCGCCATTGCGACAACCATTTGCGCGGATAGCGGAAGGTGAGGTCGGCGCCGCCGAAGCGGCGTTCGGAGAGGCACATGCCCGGGGTGGCCGCATCGCGCGTGCAACGTGCGGTCAGTGCTGGGCTTGCAGCCGAATAGAGGTCTTCGCCGGCATAGGGCGTCTCGCTGCGAAACATTCGCATCGTCAGCCCGTCCTCGGGCATCGTCGCGGCCAGGTCGAGATAGCGCGGATAGATCGTGCCGACGCGCTGCTCCGGCGCCAGCGCATCGTGATGCGCTGCGATCGACAGGAAGATGCGGTCGATCGCTTGCAGCGTCGTATCCACGCTGTCGACGGTGACATGCTTCGGTGCCCCCGGCGACTCGAGCGAGGGATAAAGGAAGTCAAGGTCGATGCGCTCCTGCGGCCCGGAGTGCCGCTGGATCTTCATCCGGATCGCGGCCGCCGGCAGGTTGAACAGCGTGCCACCGATGCTCACCGGCAGCTTGTCCGGAGCGTTGGCGCCGCCACCGGCGCCCCAGGTCGGCCACAACAGATAGGCGACCAGCGCGATGGCGATCACCGCGCAACCGCCACTGAGCGCGATCGGGAGCAAATGAGCCCGGGTTCGCGCGCTGCGGGACGGAGGGGAAGTTGCCGAAAACAACGTCATGGAACTTGCGCGACTGAGCCGGAGGTCGGCCGGTGGCCGACGAATCAGCGCGAATATGCCACGCGGCGGCGCTTTCGCGGAGGGTTCCTGGCTGCCGGGAACGGGAGAGGGCTCTGCGCTGACGGGGCGGCGGCGTTAACCTTCGCTTAAGGATAATCTAGCGTTAACCGGCACTATTTGTCACAGGAAGACGCTGGCGTTGCGTAAGGGCGGACCGTTCCGATGACACCTGAAGCTTTCAATACCTTCTTCTCGATCTGCATCGGCTTCGCGCTCGCGGGCGCCCTCGTGAACGGATACCAGGCCTTGGCGCAGCGGCCCGCCGGTTTCGGGCTGTTGCAGGAGGGCGTGGCCCCCAAGACTTTTGCGGCAGTACCGTTCCTGGTCTTCGCCGCCCCCTTCATCATCATGCGCAATACGCTGCGCGGCATGCGGGTGGAAAGCCGCCGTGTCGAGTTCGTGATGATGGCGACCGTCATCGCCGGCTTCTGGAGCATGATGAGCGGCACTTTCTTCCTGATGACGCTGCGCGCAGCCGGCGTTCTGACCTGACAGACGCGGGCGGCCTGCCAGGGCGGCCCTTTGCCTGATGCGGCGTGTTTCGCTATGCCAAGTCAGCGTGACAGGAGACCTTCATGGCCATCTACGAGCTCGACGGGCAGGCGCCCGATCTTCCCACCGACGGCAACTATTTCATCGCGGAGACCGCGACCGTGATCGGCCGCGTACGCCTGAAGCCGGGCGCGAGCGTCTGGTTCGGCGCGGTGCTGCGCGGCGACAATGAGTGGATCGAGATCGGCGAGGGCGCCAACGTGCAGGACGGCTCGACCTGCCACACCGATCTTGGCTTTCCGCTGGTCGTCGGCACCAACTGCACCGTCGGCCACAACGTCATCCTGCACGGCTGTACCATCGAGGAGGGCGCGCTCGTCGGCATGGGCTCGATCGTGATGAACGGCGCCAGGATCGGCCGCAACAGCATCGTCGGCGCCGGCTCGGTCATCACGGAGGGCAAGGAATTTCCCGAACGCGCCCTGATCATCGGCTCGCCCGCGCGCGTGATCCGCACGCTTGACGACACCCAGGTGCAGAAGATGGGGAGCGCGGCAAGGTTCTATGTCGCCAACGGGCCGCGCTTCAAGAAGGGCCTGAAGCGGATCGGGTGACATGCACGCCTCGGTGCAAGCATCGCCGGCTTCTTGGCGATCGTCACCACCTTCCTGCTCGTGATGTCGATCCAGACGGTGCGCCTGCAGACGACCTATCGTCACATGCACGCGTCCTCCGCCGAGGCGGCCATCAACGTCGGGCGCATCAACACGCTGATCTACGCCATCGTGATGGAGTCGCGCGGCATCTACATGTCCGCCGATCGCGGCAGCGTGAAGCCGTTCGCGGACGGGCTGGTCCGGCGCAACCGCGAGCTCGCCGAGGCGGTGAAGAACATGGAGCGGACCGTCGGCGACGACGACGCCGATCAATTCACCACTTTCCGGCAGCGGATCGCGCAGTTCATCGAGTTTCGCCAGGAGCTGGTGCGGCGCGGGCTGGAGATCAGTCCTGCCGCGGCGCGCGAATGGGGTGACAACGACGCCAACCGGTCGCTGCGAAACAAGCTCAACAGCGATCTCGAGACCCTCGAACGAATTTACAGGCAGCGCGCCCGCCAGGCGGACGAGCTCGCCAACGAGAACCGCTACGCCGCGGCCTATCTGTTCGCGCTCGGCCTTACGGCGCTGCTGCTCGCGGCGCTGAACGTCGGTGGTCGGCGCACTGTCCGAGATCACGCAGGCGACCGATCGGATCGCCACCGGCGATATCAAGAGCGAGGTGCCGCATCGCGGCCGTCACGACGAGATCGGGCACCTGGCGCGCGCTGTGCAGAATTTCCGCGATGCGGTGGCGCGGATCTTCGAGCTCGAGGAGCTCGAGCTCGGCACCGCGCACGCGCGCGACACGGCCAGGACCGAGCGGGACAAGTTCAACGACAAGTACCAGGCCAAGAAGTGGCAGCTCTCGGCTGCGATCAGCAGCATGCCACTGGGCCTGATCATGCTCGACGCTAAGGCGGGTGTGGTCGCAATGAACGCCAACTACCGGCAGATCTACAACCTGCCCGATACAATCCAGGCCGGATCGACGCTCGAGGATATCCTCCAGCATCGGGTCAAGAGCGGCCTGTTCAGCGGCGACGTCGCGAAATATGTCTCGGCGGTTCTCGACCGGATCGCCAGGCGCGAGCCGACGGCCTATGAGATCACCTTGAATGACGGCCGCACCATCAAGATCTACGAGCGTCCGATGGACGGCGGCGGCTGGGTATCGGTGCAAGAGGATGTCACCGAACAGCGCCAGCGCATCCTCGAGCGGATGGAGCGTTTCCTCGCCACCATCATCGAGAATGTGGCGGAAGGCATCATCGCCAAGGATGCGCGCAATCTGCGCTACGTCTTCGTCAACAAGGCCGCCGAGAAAATGATCGGCATGTCGAGCGGCGAGATCATCGGCAAGACCGCGCGGGAATTGTTCTCCCCGGAGACGGCCGAATTGATCGAGCGGCGCGACCGGCAACTTCTCGCCCAGAAGCAGCAGCTCGAACCGATCGTCGATATCGTCGACAATCCCACGCGGGGACGCCGCGTGATCTCTGCCCGCCGAGTCCAGATCGGCGGCGCCGGCGAGGAGTCCCACATGTTCGTGACCATGGTCGAGGATCGAACCGAGACGATGGTGGCGGCCGCATAGATCGGCTGCGCCGGCAGACCAAGCGTCAGCTTCTCTCGGACTTGCGCGCTTTAATCGCACCGGCGACCTTCTCGTGACCGGCGGCCCACAGCGCATGCTCGTCGCTGCCGTCCTGGTACGGATTGGCTTCGGCCGGAATGTTCTCGCTAGCGGCGCGTTCGCCCTCTGCAAAGGGATCGCGATCGGTCATCGTGATTTCGCCTTTCCCCTCTCGCGCGCCAGCTGCTTCAGCTTGTCGAACGTGTGCTCGAACGCAATCAGTTTGCCCATGATCGTGGCTGCCTCTTTGCTCTCAAGCGGATGTGACGGGATTTGTTCCGGAACCGGCTTTTGCCGCGGCCGTTGACCGGCAAGGAGACTTTGCCAAGGGAGAATTTGCGATGGCCGCATCGCATGCAACTGTTCCAATCAAGGCCCTGATCGTGATCTGCGGCATCGTCGCAACGCCGGTCGCATCACTTGCCCAAGGCCCCGGTAGCCCCAGTAGCACTGGTAGCACTGGCGGCTCCGCCGGATTGAGCGGCGGCGTTTCCAATTCACCGGCGCCGCCACCCGGCACCAACAGCCTCGGCACCGCGCAGTCGTCCGGCCCGAACGCGGCGCGCGCGACCACCACAGACGGCGGCGCGGGTGCGTCCGCCGATGCGACCGTGAGTGAAGAGAACAGGCTGCTCGACAAGAAGATGAAGAGCATCTGCCGCGGCTGCTGACGCTCGCGCGGAAGTGAGACAGGGTGGCTGTCAGGAACGCCCGGATGACATTAGCTTGATCTTGCTTTGGAGCGTGGGGCGTGTCCACGCGGAGGATCGAGTGATGTTACGCAGGATGATCATGGCGGCACTGGCCGCGGCGGCGGTCGGGCTGTCGGCGCCGCAGGCGGCCCAAGCGCGAGGGTTCGGACATGGTGGTGGCTGGGGCCATGGCGGGCATGGCCATTGGCATGGCGGCGGCTTCTGGCCCGGTCTCGCGCTCGGCGCAGGTCTTGGTGCAGGTCTTGGTGCAGGACTTGCCGGGGCCGGCTACTACGGCGGCTATGGCTATTATGGCTCCCCCTATTACGGCGATCCCTACTATTATGGTACCGGCTACGATGATGGTTATGGCGGCTGCTACGTCGCGCGCAAGCGCGTGATGACGCCTTCGGGGTGGCGATTCCGCCGCGTCGACGTCTGCGAGTGAGGCGAAAGCGCCGGCCGTACCCAGCAAAAAACAAGGCCGTTGACGCAATATACCGTCAACGACCTTGCCAGCCCCGGATATTGAAATCGGCTCACGCCATCCGGTAAACCCAAGCATCGCTCGGAATCATACGGGTGAATGTGATCCAGTTCACAAGTCGAAAAAATTAAGTCGAAAAGGGGTCAGCCGCGCGACTTGCCCTGCTTGCGTGCGCTGGCGTGGATGCGGTGGCGCGCCGGTTTCCTGCGGGTAACCGAGGGGGCCTCGGTCTCGGTGGCACGGGCGCTGGCAAAGGATTGCCGCAGGCCATCGATGGACTCGTTTAGAGTTGCGACCTGCTCCGAGAGGCGCTTGGTGTCGGCCTGCTGCAATGCGAGTAGCCGCTTCATCGTCTGGAGCTGGTCCTGGACGACCTGCAACTGGTCGATCGATTCCTGCTGGGTCGCCTCCAGCCCCTTGGTTTTCTCGACGAGCTGCTCGGACGCCTGCGCGGTGCGGGTCTGAAGCTGCCGCGACGCCACCACCCGGTCGGCCTCCGGCGCGCTGCCGGTGTAGGCACGCCAGATCGCGATCGAGGTTACGCCAGCGATCAGGAGCACGAGGACCGCGGCGGTCAGCGCGATAGGCTGGGCACCGAGACGGGCGAACGGATGGGAAGTATCCTCTGCGAGATCGATCATCGCTGACAAAGCCCAAATGGAAACTTGGAAAGTGGCGAAGACCGGCAATCCACAAGGGGCGGCCGGGATGTCCCGAAAACGCTACGTTTCGGCAAGGAATGGGACCAAAAAGAGGCCGAGCGCCGAAAAAGGCCGGCCCGCCTGATCCCGGCAACCGGGAATCCAGCGCATGGTTCGCCAAAATCTCGCTCGTTCCGAATTCGGCATGTCTCGGAATTCGCCGTGACAACTAAGGGCGAATGGCCTTCATCGAGGGCTGGATGGTGAGCCGATAGGCGACAAACGCGTTGCCGTCGAATGTCTCCAGCACCTTGTCACAAGCAGGACATCGATAGTCGCCCTTCGTCCCCGGTTGTGTCGCCAACTCGAGTCGGCGGAAGCCGGCACCGCAGGCGGAACAGGTCACATCGTTCTTTTTCATGGAGATCCCGTAAAATCCGGTGGCGTCACTCGTACCAACGGTTGGGGCGAAACTTGGGTTGCGCCGATTGAGGACCGAAAAGCAATCTCGTTGCAGCGTGATCGGCGCGGCTCAGGGCTGGAACGGCGACAACAACCCGGCATAGGTCTTGGCCCTCGGCGCCGCGTAAGGCCCGAGCCGGGAGGTCTTCAGGCCCAGCCGCACCAGTCCTTCCGCAAGCGTCACCGCGGCGGCGACGCCGTCGACCACGGGCAGGCCATGCTTGTCGGCGAGTTCGGCGGCAAGATCAGCCATGCCGGCGCAGCCGAGTACGATAGCCTCTGCACGGTCGTCGCGGATAGCTGCGGCGATCTCCGCAGAGATTTTGCCAAGTGCCTCGACGTTGCGCTCCTCGAGCGCCAGCACCGGCACCTCGGCGGCACGGACGCGGGCGCAGCGCTCGGCGAGGCCGTATTTGCGCAAGTTATGCTCGATCGGCACGATCGAGACACTGAGCGTCGTCACCACTGCAAAGCGCGCCGCGACCAGGCTCGCCATGTGAAAGGCGGCCTCGCCAATGCCGATCACCGGCGCCTTGGCGGTGGCGCGCGCCGCGTCGAGGCCGGTGTCGTCGAAGCAGGCGATGATGTGAGCGTCGGCACCGTCGCGATCGGCCTCACGAATGCAGCCGAGCATGCCGGGAACCGCAAAGGCCTCGTCGTAAAAGCCTTCGATCGAGACCGGGCCCATGGTCGGCTGGCGCGGATCGATCACGGTGCCGGGCAGGGCGATCGCGCGCGCCGCCGCGGCGATCTTTGCCGTCATCGACGCCGTGGTGTTCGGATTGACGACGTGCAGCCGCATCGGTTCAGACAAGCCCCTTGCCGGCGTCCGAGCCCTTCGCCGCCTGCCGCTTGTTCAGCATGTGGATAGTGCCGAGCGCAAGGGTGATCACCGTGAACGACACCGCCGAAATCACGGTACCCAGCGCATAGATGTCCGGGTTCGTCACCGTGGTGGTGAGGCCCTGGAGATCCAGCGGCAATGTATTCACCGCCCCGATCGCCTGGCTGGAGCGCGCCAGTTCGTCCCAGGACAGCGTGAAGCCGAACAGCCCGATGCCGATCACGGAGGGCAGGATGATCGGCAGCACGACATGACGGAAAGCCTGCCACGGCGTCGCACCGAGATCTCGCGCAGCTTCCTCCAGGCGCGGATCGAAGCGGTTGAAGATCGCGAACATGATGAGCAGGCCGAACGGCAGCGTCCAGGTCAGGTGCGCGCCGAGGCCGGAAGTCAGCAGGCCCATCGAGGTCTCAAAGTTCTCGTTGAAGTAGCCCTTGATCAGGTCGTCGATAATGCGAAATTCGAGCGAGATACCGAGCGAGGTAATGATCGACGGGACAATGAGGCTCGCGATCGCCGAATAGAACAGGATGCTCTGCGCCTTGAACTTCCTGCGGAACGCCATGCCAGCGGCGACCGAGAGCACGACGGTGACCGCCATCACCACGACGCCGAGCAGCAGCGAGCGGCGGAAGGCGGCTCCGAGATCGACGATGCCGGTGCCCTGGAACAGTTTTGCCAGCCAGAAGGTCGACACCCCGTTCATCGGAAAGGTGAGGCCGCCCTGCGGCCCCTGGAACGACAGGATGTAGATCGCGATCATCGGCCCGTAAAGGAACAGCACATAGGATGCGAAGAAGATCGCGAGCACATAGAAGCTGCGCGGGCGGCCCTCGGTCATCGTCTAGAGCTCCTTCCTGATGTCGACGATGCGCGACATCATGGTGATGATCAGGAAGGTGATCGCGAGCAGGATCACGGCATTGGCTGCGGCCGCTGGGAATTGCAGCGCGTTCACCCGCGTCTCGATGATCTTGCCGGCGGCGGCGATCTGCTGGCCGCCCATCACGCCGATGGTGATGAAATCGCCCATCACGATGGTGATGACGAAAATCGAGCCGATCACGATGCCGGGCTTGGCCAGCGGAATGACGACGTTGACCAGCGTCTGGAAGCCGGTCGCACCGGCGTCATAGGCCGCCTCGATCAGCGCTTTGTCGATGCGCACCATCGAGTTGAAGATCGGCACCACCATGAAGAAGGTGAAGAGGTGCACCAGCGCCAGTACCACGGAGAATTCGGAGAACAGCAGCCATTCCAGCGGCTGGTTGATCAGCCCGGTCTTGACCAGTCCGGAGTTCACCAGGCCGTTGCGTCCCAGCAGCGGGATCCAGGCGATCATGCGGATGACGTTGGAGGTCCAGAACGGGATCGTGCAGAGCAGCGACAGTCCCATCTGCCAGGTCTTGGACTTGACGTGAAAGGCGAGGAAGTAGGCGACCCAGAATCCGATGAACAGCGTGATCGCCCAGACCAGGAAGCACAGCTTCAGCGTCATTACGTACGTTCGCCCGATCGTGCAGAGATCGGGGAGCTGCGCGATGCATCCTTCGAACGTGTCGGTGTAGCCGCGGCCGGAGAAGGCCGGCAGCAGTTGATATTCGTTGTAGTCCCAGAAGGAGACGATGATGACGAAGACCAGCGGAATCAGGAAGAAGGCGAGAAACACCAGCATCATCGGCCCGGCCTGGAGCCAGGAGACGAAGGAAGGCGACAGGCGCGCCGGTTTGGTCCGGCGCGCCGTGCCCGATCCCCGGACGAGGTCCGGGGATGCCTGTTGCAGGATGTCCTCCGACGTATCCATCACGCGGCGATGAACTCGTTCCACTTGCGGACCATGTAGTCGTTCTCGTCCATCACGGCGTTCCAGCAGGCGACGCCGCCCATGCGGTCCTCGTAGGAGCCGCCGTCGCGCACCGCACCGGCCTTCTCCAAGAGCGAGCCGTCGGGCGCCTTGATGTCCTTCTCGGCCGGCTTGCCTTCCATCCAGTAGGCCCATTCGTAGGGCTCCATATGCGCCTTCGCGGTGGAGAGCACGGCAGAGTAGTAGCCCTGGCGGTTGAGATAGGCGCCGGCATAGCCGGACAGGAACCAGTTGACGAATTCATAGGCCCATTCGAGCTTGGCGCCCGACACGCCCTTGGAGACACAGAAGCCCGAGGCCCAGGAGCGGTAGCCTTCCTTGAGCGGCTGGAAGGTGCAGGCAATCCCCATCGAGCGCACCTTTGTCACCGCAGGCGACCACATCGACTGGATCACCGTTTCGCCCGAGGCCATCAGGTTGACGCTCTCGTTGAAGTCCTTCCAGAACGCGCGGAACTGGCCGGCCTTCTTGGCCTCGGTCATCACCTTCATGGTGAGATCGATCTCTTCCTTGGTCATGTTGCCCTTGTCGGCATATTTGTACTTGCCGGTGGCTTCCACGACCATCGCAGCGTCCATGATGCCGATCGAAGGGATGTTGAGGATCGAGGCCTTGCCCTTGAATTCAGGGTTGAGCAGTTCAGCCCAGGAGCTGATCGGGCGCTTGATGATGTCGGGACGGATGCCGAGCGTGTCGGCGTTGTAGACGGTCGGGATCAGCGTAACGAATTCGGTCGCGGTCTTGGAAAAGGTCTTGGAGTCCTTGCCCTCGAGATAGAGCACCTTCCAGGGCGCGGTGCCCTGGTTGCCGATCTTTTTGCCGCCGGGTGTCTCGCCCTTGGTGAAGACGGGCGTGATGTTGCCGAATTCCTTGATCTTGTTGGCGTCGAGGGCAAGGATGTTGCCGGATGGCACCAGCTTCTTCAGCGAGAAATATTCGGTGTCCAGCACGTCGAAGGAGTTCGGCTGGGTCATCACGCGCTTGGTGACGTCGTCGGTGGTCGCGGTGATGTATTCGATCTTGATGCCGGTGTCCTTCAGGCACTGTTTCGAGATGTCGTCACCCTCGTTCACGGCGGTGCCGAGATAGCGCAGCACCTTCGGCTCGGCCGACATCACATAGGGAAAGCCGGTGATGGCGCCGGAGCCGGCGGCAAGGCCGGCGAGACCCGCGGTGCTCTTGAGTAGCGTACGGCGGCTGACGCCGGTCTTCCCAGTGGTCTTGGTCATATCGGTCACTCCTCTGTTGCACATTCTCAGAAACGGCGGGCGCTATTGCAGGCGCTGCGCCTTGGCAGGATCCCAGGTGGCCAGTACACGATCGCCCGGACGGAACGGGTGGACGTCGAAGGCGGCCTCGGGAAGGTGGGAGAACAGGGCGGTGCCGTCGTCGAGCGTGAGCGAGACGGCAATATAGGAGCCCTGGTACTCGGTCTGGGTCAGTAGCGCCGGCGCGCCGTACGCGCCGTCGACAAACGGCGAGATGCCGAGCTGATCGGCGCGCACGGCGATGAGATTGCCGGCGTCGCTGAGCACGTTGTGCCCGCCGATGAAGCGCGCCACGAATTCGGTACGGGGATGGTGGAAGATGTCGCGTGCCGAGCCCTGCTGCTCGATCTTGCCGTGGTTCATCACCACGATGTGGTCGGCGAGCGCCATCGCCTCTTCCTGGCCGTGGGTGACCTGGATGAAGCTGATGCCGAGCTCGCGCTGGAGCCGCTTCAACTCGCCGCGCATCCTGACGCGCAGGAACGGATCGAGCGCGGACAGCGGCTCGTCGAGCAGGAGGATCTGCGGCTCGGTGATCAGTGCGCGGGCGAGCGCGACACGCTGCTGCTGGCCGCCCGAAAGCTGCGCCGGCAGCCGCGCGGCGTAGGGGGTCATCGCCACCAGCTCGAGCAGCTCGCCGGCCTTCCGGTGTCGCGTCTTGCGATCGATGCCGCGCATCTTCAGTGCGAAGGCGACGTTGTCGATCACGTTGAGATGCGGGAACAGCGCATAGGACTGGAACATCATCGCCGTGCCGCGTTCAGCCGGAGGCAGATCGGTGACGTTCTGAGGGCCAAGGATGATATCGCCCTCGCTGACCGCCTCGTGGCCGGCGATCATGCGCAAGGTCGAGGTCTTGCCGCAGCCGGAGGGACCGAGCAGGCAGCAATACATACCGGCCGGGATTTTCAGGTTGACGTTGTCGACCGCCAGCGTCGCGTCGTAGCGCTTGGTGACGGCGACCAGTTCGAGGGCTGCGGGAGTGGCCATGGCGTGTCCGAGGCGAGGGCGATGCGCGCCTCTCTCCGCAAGGTCCATGCCAATTGCCCAAGGCCGGCCAAATTCTCAAACATCGCAGCGGAGTCAGATCGTTAGATCGAATCCGGCGCAACTGGGCGGCTCGTCGCTTTCGCAGTTGCGTGCACACAAAACAGGCGAAGATTGTATAAAGTTTCGCCTGTGATTGGATACAGCTGGTCGATTACCATTTGCGGTGACCTTTGCCGACTGAGCCTCTCGTCCATGGCCGCCAAGACTCGACCGAAGCCCGACACGCCGGACGCGAGCGATCGCGTCAGCCGGATCCGGGAGGGCGTGACCGCCGCGATCCTTGAGCATCGCCTTCTGCCCGGCACGAAGCTCGGCGAGGACGAGATCGGCGAGATTTATGGCGCGAGCCGCACGCTGGTGCGCACTGCGCTGCAGCAGCTCGTGCACGAGGGGATCGTCAGCATCGAGAAAAACCGCGGTGCCTTCGTGGCACGCCCCACACCTGCCGACGCGCGCGAAGTGTTCGAGGCGCGGCGGCTGATCGAGCCCACGATCGTCGATCACGCCTGTGACGCGGTCTCGCCGGCCTGGCTCGACCGCCTCCGCCGCCATCTCGCTGAAGAGCGCGAGGCGGAATTGCGCGGCGACGCCCGCGCCTCGGTCCGGCTCTCCGGCGAGTTTCACCGCCTCGTCGCCGAGATATCCGGCCACAGCATCTACCTCGGCTTCCTGAAGGAGTTGATCGCGCGCTCCTCGCTCATCATCCTGCTCTACCGCCGCCACGACACCCCGGCTTGCGGCACCGATCATCATGCCGGGATCGTCGCCGCGATCCGCAAGCGCGACAAGGCGGCCGCACGCGAGCAGATGCTGTCGCATCTGACGGAGATCGAGGCCGAGCTGTTCCTGAAAGATCCCGCCGCCGACGAGATGCGGCTTGCGGATGTGCTTGGTGCCTGACGCGCGCAACTCGCGAGCCGCCAGGAAACTCCGCGACGGGGCCTGAGGACCTGCGTCAACGGCTAAGTTCTGTTTCGGCAGCGAACTGTCCCTCAGGTGTAATCTCGTATTCGCCGCCTTGCGATCTCAGCCATCCGGACCTGACCATCTCCCGCGCAACCTGCACGGAGCAGATCGGGTGATTTCCCCCAGGGTAATACAGCCTGTCATTTCGCACCAACAGGTGACCGTACAGCTGAGCCTGGCGCAGTGCCCTGCGCATCCCGGGCGATGGGTTTTTCATATCCGTTCAAGCGCAAGCAAGCTGAAGGTTCCTAAAGGTCGCTGCGGCCCTTCAATGACACCTCCTCAACAGGCGCGGCGAATAGGAACCGTCATCCTGCCGCATCGTTTGTTCTCCCAAGGAACAATGTCATGAACGTGCGGGACGAGCACACCCGATCGCCCTGGATGGATGTTTTGGTCGCCGATGCTCCGGCGCTGCCATTCACGGTGGCCACAGACGTTGCGGTCATTGGCTCCGGAATTGCCGGGCTGTCGGTCGCCTATGAGCTTGCCAGTCATGGACGTTCGGTCGTGGTGCTGGACCGCGGCCGCATTGGCAGCGGGATGACGGCGCGCACCACCGCGCATCTGGCGACGGCGCTCGACGACGGCTACGACGAACTGGCCAGGGTGCGCGGCTCTGATTGTGCGCGTCACTACTATCAGAGCGTTGCAGCCGCGATCGATCGCGCCGAGGCCATTCAGCACGCCGAGCGCATCGATTGCAATTTTCGGCGGTTGGACGGTTACTGGGTACTTGCGCCCGAGACACCTGCATCCGAGCTAGACGAGGAACTGAATTGCTGCCGTAAGCTCGGGATTCCCGTCGAAGACTGCATCGAGCCGACCCCGTTCCATGTCGAAGGTCTGGTGCGTTCGTTGCGCTTTGCGCGCCAGGCGCGTCTGCATCCGACCAAATATCTCGCCGGTCTCGCCCGCGCGATTCAGGGTCTGGGAGCGCGGCTCTACGCCGACACTTGTGTCGAAGGCATCCGCCAGCAGCATGACGACATGGTCGTGACGACCACCTCAGGCCACGAGGTCCGTGCAGCCGACGTGGTGGTCGCGACGAACTCGCCTGTCAACGTGCAAGTGGCGATCCATACCAAACAGGCGCCTTACCGCACCTACGCGCTCGCCGCCAAGATCCCGGCCGGCGCGCTGGAGGATGCGCTCTATTGGGACACACTCGATCCCTATCACTATGTCCGGCTGCAGCCGTTCTCTGCCGGCGAGGATCTCGTGATCATCGGCGGAGAAGATCATAAGTCTGGCGAGGCGGACGATGGCGCGCAGCGCCTTGCCGCGCTCGAACGCTGGGCGCGCGATCGTTTGCCGGACTTGCGCGAGGTCACTCATCGATGGTCAGGTCAGGTGCTGGAGCCCATCGATTTTGCCGGCTTCATTGGCCGCAGCCCCGGCGAGGAGCACCTCTTCATCGTCAGCGGCGATTCCGGGCAGGGCATCACCAACGGGCTTGTGGCCGGCATGTTGATTACGGATCTGATCACGACGGGCGCGAGCGCTTGGGAGGAGGTCTACGCCCCGTCACGGAGGATTCAGAAGAACATCGGCGAGTTCATCAGCGAGAACATCACTCCGCTGAAGAATCTTGCCGAGTATCTGACAGCGAGCGAGATTGCGAGCGTCGAAGGGCTGCGGCCTGGAGAGGGGCGGCTTGTCCGCAGCGGACTGAAAAAGATCGCCGCTTGCCGGGACCGGGGCGGAAATCTGCATTTGCATTCGGCAAGTTGCACTCATCTCGGTTGCGTTGTGCACTGGAATTCGCTGGAGCAATGCTGGGATTGCCCGTGTCACGGCTCGCAGTTCGCGCCTGATGGCACCGCACTGAATGGCCCCGCGGTGTCACCGCTGACAGATGTCGAGAAACCGGCCAAGCTTGAAGCCGCAGAGTGACCGCCGCGACAGCGCGCGGCCGTATGGTTTCAACGCCGGAATCGTTACCACGGTCCGCAAGCGCGAGAAGCAGGCCGCCCGCGGCGGGCGGCGCCCCGATCCTATTGCGGCTCCAACCCGAGAGTCTTGATCGACTCGAGCCAGACCGGCCCTTCCTTTTCGTAGAGTGCCACCGAGGATGCGCGGTTCATTGCCGGCGAGTCGACCCCGAAGGCTTCGAGCAGCTTCTGCACCCGCTCCGTCTTGCCGCCTTCGACCATCAGCTTGGCGAGCAGGTCGATCCGGTCTGCCGGTGTCGCAGCGGGCGCCATTAGCGCGGTAAAGCTGGTGAGCTGGAAGACATTGCCGGTGACCCCTTGCTCTACAAACGTCCTGGTTTCGGGCAGCTTCTTCATGCGCACCGGTGTCGGCACGGCGATCGGGCGGCCGACGCCGGTATCGAGCACCGGAAGCGCGGCCTGATAGCTGCCGACCGCCGCCTGGATGACGCCGGCGGCAAAATCCTGCCACATCGGCGCTTCGCCGCGGTAATGCACGATGGAAATGTCGAGACCGAATTGGCGGTTGAGCTCGGCGATCGCAATGTGCGCGAACGAGCCGATACCGTAGGAGCCGGCCGTGACCTTGTTGCGACGCGCATAGGCGACGAACTCTTCCAGCGTCTTTGCATTGGTGGCGGAATGGACCACCAACGGCAGATGTCCCGAAGGGGTCATAGCGACGATCGTGAAATCCTTGTCCGGATCATAGGCCAGCGATTTCAGCAGCAGCCGGTTACCGAGCAGGGTGGACGAGATCGTGTACATCAGCGTGTAGCCGTCCGGCGGGGAGTCCTTCACCAATTGCGCCGCCAGCGCGCCGCTGGCCCCGGTCTTGTTCTCGACGATGACGGGCTGGCCGAGTTTCTGAGAGATGTAATCGCCATAAGCACGGGCGAACGCATCGGTGATGCCGCCTGGCGGTGTGGAGACGACGATCCTGATTGCCCGGGTCGGCCAAGCTTCGGCCGAAGCCGCTTCAGCGGCGGCCAGCGTCAGGCATGCAATTGCGGCAGCCAGAATTCTTGCGGATGTCCACACCTCGGCGTCCCCTTTTCCTTGCGTCATTGGGCAGCCGGCAGCCACCGGAACGAGATGTCACACGGGCAGGAGAGGGCGTCAAGAAATAGAGCGGCGTATGCCGTCCTCCGGGCTAACGGCTTCGCGAAGCATCATCACGTTCATGTTGGCGAACAGCCGGTCCTGGTTGATCGCCCGCAGGAACTCGAGGCCCCTGGACAACGGGGCAGCCCCGCTTGACGCCTCCACCTTCACCGAGCCTGAGCGTGCCGCTGTCCAGGCCGCTGACAACTGGGCCGCTATGAATCATGAAGAGCAGCAGGATCTACAAGAATATTCTCGTGCGCTGACGGGGCGTGCTCGAACTTGCTGCTAACGCATGGTGCCCTGCAACTAAATCCGTTTCTAGTTCCAATCATCCGCAACAGGCTTTCTGCGCCGCAAGCTAGCCGCGATCTGAGCGATCGCAACATGCCTCGCCGGGCTTGTCACAATCTCGGGCCGATCGTCGGACGCATGGCTTCTCAGCGTTTCCAGCACCAGAAAGAATTTTTCGGCTAGCATGGTCAAGCTCGCTGACGCCTTCATCTCGTCGATGGGCGACGAGATTCGCCGCGAATTCGATCACTTGCTGCGCCCGGGAGCAATTTAATTCGTATGTGCATGCCGGATTGTGACGAGCTTTGCCGGTTCCTCGCCTCCAATGCTTTGTGTGAATGATCGCTCGCTGTGACCCAACGTTACTATTCATCGCGGACAGCTCCGGCTATATGATGTCCCTTGTCATCGAACTGTCATGTCACCGTAAATGTTAAAGTCAGACGCAACGCCGTCCCGCAAAACTCCGAGCGCGCGGGGCGGAAATCCAATCCCGAAGGACAGCAAGAGGACGCAACACGCTGGCGGCTTCCTCAGGCAACGCGAATTCGGCGAGCCCGGTGCGGGATCGACGCCGATTGCGGATGCTCTGGCTGATGAAACGGCGTCGCAAATCGCGACTTCTGCGCCGGAGCCGTCTCTGCCAAGCCTCGCCGCGTGTCCCGCGGGCGAGATCGAACTCAAGCTGCTCGTCGAAGCCGGTCGCATGCCGCATTTCGATGCCGCGCCGGTCATCACGGCCAATGCGCGCAGCAAGGGCACGCGCAGGCATCTGAAGTCCGTCTATTACGATACGCCGGAGCGGACGCTTCGGCGCGACGGCTTGAGCTTGCGCGTTCGCCAGAGCGGCGCACGCTTCGTGCAGACCATCAAGACCGACGCTGCGGACGATCCACTCCGCCGCGGCGAGTGGGAGGCGAGCGTCCCGTCGTTGGCGCCGGATCTGGCCCTGGCGATGCCCTTCATTCCGGAGAAGCTTCGCGTCAATCTCGAAGCGCGGCCGCTCGAAGCTGTCTTCACGGCCGACATTCATCGCCATGCGCGTATCGTCGACCTGCCGTCCGGGACGGTCGAGATCGCCTTCGACCAGGGCCTCCTCACGGCGGGCGACCGATCGTTGCCGGTGAGTGAGATCGAGCTGGAGCTCAAGGGCGGCAGCGCCGGCACGATCTACGAGATCGCGCTGCGGCTTGCGGAGCATGGGTCGGTGAAGCCCTCGATCCGCAGCAAGTCGGCGCGCGGCTTCGACCTTGCCGCCGGCACGCCGCCATCGGTAAGCCGGCCGCGAAAGCTTCGCCTCGACCCATCGGTCGCGCTCGACGAGGCCTTCGCGACGATCCTGCGGTCCTGCTTCCTTCATCTCCTGCAGTCCCTGCCGGCCGCCGAAGACGGCCGCAATCCGGAAGGCGTGCATCAGCTTCGCGTCGCGCTGCGCCGGCTTCGATCGGTTCTCGATCTGATGCGATCAGCGGGCGCGCTCAGCAATCTCGACGCGCTGCGGTCGGAAGCAAGATGGCTGGCGCAGGATCTGTCCGCTGCGCGCGATTGGGACGTGTTCCAACTCGCGACCTTGCCGGCAATCGCAAAGGCCTGTCCCATGGTTCCCGGCTTCGACGCATTGGAACGCGTTGCGGCCGAGCGCCAGTCGGACGCCTATCGCAAGGCGCATCATGCGCTCGACGATCGCCGCTGTGCGCGTTTCCTGATCGGCCTCGGCGGCTGGATCGAAACGCGAGGCTGGCGCAACGGCGTCACCGCCGAAGATCTCGGCCTGCTCGCCGAGCCCGCCGTCAACTTCGCGGAGCGCATTCTCTCGGAGCAATATGCGAAGGTGCTCAAACGCGGCCGCCGCTTCAGGTCGCTCACTGTAGAAGAGTTGCACCGGGTGCGGCTCGCGACCAAGCGGCTGCGCTATCTCGGCGAGTTCCTGCTGCCGCTGTTCCCGGATCGCAAGTCCGCGAGAAAATTCTCGCGCAAGCTCGCCGGTTTGCAGGAGGAGCTTGGCGCCTTCAACGACATGGCGATCACGGCTTCACTGCTGGATGGCTTGGCTGCCGAAGCGCCGGACAGTGCCACCGCCGCGGCAGCGATCACCGGTTGGCAGGCACGTGCATCGGTCGAGGTCCAGCCGTCCTTGCGAAGCGCGTGGCGAGATTTCACGGCCGCGCGCGTGCCGTGGTCGCGGCAAACGCAGCAGGAGTGATCGCGCTCACGTCCTTAGAAAAAGTTGCGGCCAGCCATTGGGGGATGGCTGGCCGCGCGCGAACCGGTCTGGGACGGGGAGGGGTGGGGATGTGACCGGGTCGCGTATCTTTATCCTTGTTAACTACTGATCTCTCGCGCTGGCGGTGGAGACCGCCGGCTTGGTATCGCCGAGCGAGACCCAGACGTTGGGATCGCTCTGTGACTGGCGCTTGACGAAGCGGTAGCCGGTCTCCGTCCAGGCAACGACGCTCTCGTTCTGATTGTCGAGAACGAACTCGCCCTTGTCGGTCTTCACGGTCAGCACCGCATGCCCTTCGCCCTTCTTGTCGCGCACGACGGTGATGAGCAGGGCCTCGCGCGGCCATCCGGCATCGATCAGCATCTTGCGCTTCAGCAGCACGTAGTCTTCACAGTCGCCGTAGCCATCTGACGGCAGCGACCACTTCTCGATCACGCCCCAGTGCTCCTGGTCGGTCAAAGGCTTCACGGTCTCGTTGACCCAGCGATTGACCTTGACGAGGTCGCGCCATGCAGCCTGCGACATCACGATGTCGCGCGGCTGGGTCGACCTTCCCTGACACTGAGCGGCATTGTCCGAACAAAACTCGACCCAGCCGATCGGCGCACGCGTGGTGTCGCCGAGGCTCGCGTAGAGCAGTCGGCTCTCGCCGGCCTGCGCTGTCGCGCCGATCCCGAAGAGCATGGCGGCAAGCGCCAGCCCTTTTTCTCGTCCCCTGAAATCGAACATCGTGGCCCCCGTTTCTTGTTGGGACCACGTTTCGCACGGAGCTTTTGAGTTGCCGCTAAGTCAGCCAAGTCAAGTCGAGACGAATGCAAGTAAAACGAGCGGCGAATTCGATCTATACTTGAATATAATTTGAGTAAAATTCGATATGACTGCAATTGATTCAAATTGTAGGGATTAACGACGGAAACGTCTGCGGAACCGCTGTTTCCATGTGCTGGCGGGCCGCGCGTTAACCCGCTTAAGGCGCCTCGCGAACCCATGAAAAAGGCGGCGTCCGCGTCGCGGAGGCCGCCTTAGGGCTGAAAAAACAGCGCGTTTCGGGCGCTTGCGCTTTACCGCGCGGTAACGCTCTCTTCGAGAGTCTCGATCGGCTGCGAGTGCGTGAACTCGAGCGCAAAGCCGTCTTCGAGATTTCGGACGACGCGGCCCTGCACCCGGCCGAGAAAAACCGTCGATTTCAGCGGCGGACGGTTCTCAGCTGCAATCGCCGCGCCGGACAGCGAAAGATCGATGATGCGGCAGGTCATCTTGGTGCCGTCTTCGAGCGTCAGCACCGCGATCGGGTTGCGCGGCACGATACGGTCGTGGCGGCGGTCCTCGGGCAGGTTGAGGATGTCGCGGTTGGCGAGCCAGGTCAGCTGTGCGGCGAGCTTGTCGCGCTTGCGGGGCGTCGCCCCGACGGTCATGGCGAAACCGTTGTCGATGATCCGGGTGATCTTGCCCTCGACCCGGCCGATATGATCGAGATAGGCCACCACGCGGTCGCCGACATTGCCGATGCCCGGCGCCAGCAGCGCCACCCCGCCCGGCGACATGTTGATCACCTGGCAGGGGAATTCACGGCGGTCCGGCAACATGTAGCGGCCGAGCAGGTGAACTTTCACCCGCTGGAAACGCCGACGTTCCTCGGCGGCCGGAAGAAATTTTTTGTTCGCCAACGCCATTTTCACTACCCGACCCCCGCCCGGGCGGAGTCCGGGACGACCCTAAGGTGCATAGGGTTAATGCTGCGTTATGATTTCGCGCGATGGTTACGGACAGACACAATGCGCTCGAAAAGCCACATCAGCGGCGGGCAGGCGAGCACGGTCAGCGCGCCGAGGTCGAGCGCGACCGCGGCACTCCCGGCGGATTTGGCGAGCCGCCCCGCCACGGCAGGACCGACCATCATCGCGGCATAGAAGAGCGTATAGAACACGCCCATGCCGATCGCCCTCGTCTCCGGCGCCAGCACGCGGGCCGCAAGGCTCATGATCGGGCCGGCCGGAAGGCCGCCGATGAGGCCGATCAGGACGAGGATCGCGATCACGGCGTCCGTTCGCGGCAGCCAGGCCAGCAGCACGGCGACCATAAGGCTCGTCGCAATCGCCAGCGTAAGCGGCCGCCGCCGGGTGCGGTCGGCCAGAAACCCGCCGGCCGGCACCGACACCACCGACAGCCACATCACGAGGCTGATCGCCGAGCCGGCCGCGGCAATGCTCCAGCCGCGCTCGGCCAGCAGCGTGGGGCCGAACGAGAAGATCATGGCGAAGCCGACGTTATAGAGACCCCAGATCGCGCCCGCGACGATCACCGCCAGCAGGGCCAGGGGATCGAGACGCGCCGAACCGGCGGCGCTGGCCATCGTTGCCGGCGGCGGCTGGTAGAACGCGATCAGCACAATGCCGATCGCGGTGAGTGCGCCGGCCGCGAGGAACACGGCGCCCGCGCCATAGGCGGTGCCAATTGCGGGTAGCACCAGCAGCGAGATCGCGACGCCTGCCGGCCAGGAGTTGACGAAGATCGCCATCGCGGTTGCGATTTCCTTGCCGGCAAACCAGTCGGTGCCCATCTTGGTCAGCTGCACCGTCAGCAGCACGCCGCCGGCGCCGGAGGCGAGCCGGCCCGCCATCTGCCAGCCCCACAAATCCGTCGTGGCCATGACCAGGCTGCCGGCCGTCATCAGCAGCAGCGCCACGATGGTCGTGGGCTTGTCGCCGAGGGTCCGTCCGATTGCGCCGCCTGGCAGCGCCAGCACAATGCCCGGCGTAAAATAGAGCCCGATCAGGATGCCGATATCGGCAAGGCCGACGCCAAAGGTCTGTTGCAGCAGCGGCGCGACCGCGGCCACGCTCTGGAACTGGAACGCGATGGTGAGGCGAACGACGAACAGGATCGCAAGAATGCCCCAGCGATTGCGCAACGCCTTATCCCCCAGCCGCCGCGGCGAGCGTGCGGTGGCGAGACGCCGGAGTCAACCGGCTCAGTCGCAAGCCTGCGCCGTCACGCCTTCCTCGCCGCGCGCCGATGCAGATGAGCGAAGCGATCTCCGGATCCCTACTTAGGCAGGAGCGACCTAGCCGATCTTGCCGTGAACATAGGCCTCCGCCTGTTCGACAAGATGATCGAGCGTGCTGCTTGCAGTGTCGAGTACAAGATGCCCTCGATCCCACGGTTCATAGTGGCGATTCACTATTTCGTCCCAGCCTGGCAGTTCATGACCGCTGATGTCGGGGGAGCGGCCTTCCGCTCGCCGCCGGTGGATAGTCAAGTCGCTGCAGACCAATTCAATCTCGACGATATGTGCCGAGTTTTGCAAGGCGGTCTGTCGCCAGCCAATGCGGCTTGCCTGCACTGGATTGACGCAGTCGACAACAACGGTGTGGCGGAGCTTGAGATTTTCGGCGGCAAGGACGTTGGCTATGGCATACCCTTGTATGCCGACGGCGAGGCCTGCATTCCGCAAGCTCTGTTCAATGGTGTCGATCCGAAGATACGTCGCCGCAAGCCGCATCGCTAATTCGCGGCAGACCGTCGTTTTGCCGGTGCCGGGAAGGCCGCCAAATACGATCAATGCCGGTGGCCGAAGGCTTGTCATGTCTCACGATCGGTTATCATTCCGAGGTTTGCAACGCTCGTTTTCGATCTCGGCCATGCGGACGTGGATCCGACGCAGATGCCCCGGCCCGGAGAAGTCCCGTAGCCCGGATGGAGCGCAGCGTAATCCGGGACCGCCTGTCCCGCATTCCGCGTTGCTTCATGCGGGCTACAAGACCGCGGCTTGGCAGCACCCCGCATCTCACATACGCTTCCCTTGCGCCCGCACCAATCAATCATAACAAGCAGGCACCGAGGACACACCATGGAGCACATCCGCGTCTGCACCCACGCGGGGCCGGGCAGCGAGCCCGTCATTCGCACCGTGCCGTGGCCGAAGGTCGGCCGGAAGGGCGCCCTGATCAAGATCGGCGCCTGCGGCGTCTGCGGCACCGACCTGCACATCCTCAAGGGACATTGGCCAAAGCCCTTGCCCTGGCCATTCACGCTTGGACACGAGCTCGGCGGCATCATCGTCGAATGCGGCGACGAGTTCGCCGAAGATTTCATGAGCAAGCCGCTGAAGGTCGGCTCGAAGGTGATGATCCCGCCGCTGATGCCTTGCGGCCGCTGCTACTACTGCATCCACTATCCGCAGACCGCCAACAAATGCCTGACGCCGGTCTATTACGGCCGCTATCTCGGCTTCGACAAGGCGCCGCATCTGTGGGGCGGCTGGGCCGAATATGTCTATGTCGATCTCGAGATGCTGCCGGGCACCAAGATCTACAAGCTGCCCGACGACATGTCGCTGCGGCTGGGCGCGCTGTCGGAGCCGCTGACCTCCTGCATCCGCGCCTTCAACCGCGCCAGCCGCGCCGGTGGTTTTTCGTGGGGCGACACGGTGGTGATCCAGGGCTCGGGCCCGATCGGCATTCTGGCGGTCGCCGCCGCGCAGGAGATGGGAGCAGGGCGCGTGATTTGTGTCGGCGCGCCTGAGGAGCCGCGGCTCAAGCTCGCGCGCGAATTCGGTGCGGAAGCCACGGTGAATATTGACGAGCTGAAGTCGCCCGAGGCGCGCATCGCGCGCGTGCGCGAGATCGTTGGTGGCTTCGGCGCCGATCTGGTGATGGATTGCTCGGGCCATCCGACCGCCGGCCCCGAAGGCATCGAGATGCTGCGCGACGGCGGCACCTATGTCGAGATGGGCCAATTCACTGATGCCGGCTCGATCGAGACCTCCTGGCATCGCATCTGCACCAAGGACCTCAACGTGCTCGGCTCCTGGGGCTTTACCGGCAACGATCTGCCGCTCGGCGTCGACATGCTCTACCGCACCCGCGACAAATTCCCTTGGACGAAGATGCAGACGATCTATCCGTTCACGGAAGCGGGCGTCGCGCAGGCGGTGAGTGATGCGATGGCGATGAAGACGGTGAAGTCGACCATCGTGCCGTGGCCGGAGCTGGTGGAATAACCCGTGCCTTTCATCCCCCATGATCTGGCCGCGCTGCCGCGCTGCTGTGGCGGTTTGTTGCGATAGAATTCCCGGTTCTCGCGTCTCAGGCTTCAATTCTCCGCGAAAAAACGTTTGCCACTTGTTTCCATTTGACGTTGATGCGGTTAGCCTGCACACGTCCGAAGCATGACTGAGTGCCATGAACAGATCATCTGCCGATACCCCAGAGTCCTCGCTCGCGTCTCTCATTCCCGATATCGATCGGCTCGCAGCGGAAGCAATGGCCGTTTGGAAGGTCCCGGGCGCAGCGCTCGCCATCGTCCAGGACGGCCGGGCTCCAATCCTGTGCGCCCATGGCCAGCGTGACGTCGAAGCCGACCGAGGACGTGCTCGCCTTTCCGCTGCTGCGCGAGCTCTCGCCGAACTGGATCGAGTACAGCGTTGGCAGCAACACGCTGGCACTGGCAACCCCGGGCCGCACTGCAACTGATGCGCCGTTTCCAACCGGCAGCGCCGCGCTTCAATTGGCCTTCAAGGTGTCCGCGGCCGAGGTCGACCAATGCGCCGACGAGCTGGTGCGCCAGGGCGTGGCGCTGCTGTCGCCGCCGACGAACCAGTCCTTTGGCCACCGCACGCTGTTCTTCCGCGATCCCGACGGCAATCTTTTGGAAGTGTATGCGGAGATCTGAAACACGCAGAGGCGGACCGATGCTCAAAAAGTTCCAGCAAAAATTCGCGACTTATCCGCGTTTAGGTGAAACTTCGGTCCAAGTTCCGGCTTTCACTTGGCGGGAGAGCAGCTGTGAAGCGAATCCTGAAACCCGTCACGTATATCCTGGCCGGCATCTACTTTCTGATAGATGCGCTCTTTATGGCCGTGGCCGCGCCGATATCGCGCTGGGTTGCGCGGCATCTGGAGCTCAAGAGATTGCGGGCCTGGATCAGGTCGCTGCCGCCTTATCCCTCGCTCGCACTATTTTCCATCCCCGTGATCATCCTGGAACCGATCAAGCCGGTGGCGGCCTATCTCGCCGCAACGGGCCAGGTTGTGAGCGGCGCCGTGACCTTCATCGTCGGCGAGCTCATCAAGCTCGTGCTGGTCGAACGCCTGTTCAATCTCACGCGCGATAAGCTGATGAGGATTCCGGCTTTCGCTTGGGCCTATACGAAGTTCACTGAGGCCAAGGCATGGCTGCAAGCGACCGAGGCCTGGCGTGTCATCCAGGCTTTGAGCCGCGCGGCACGCGATCTTGTCACGCAGGCAAGGGCAAGGCTCGCCGGCGGCTTCAGCAAATTGGCGGCCTTTCGCGATTAGCGCCCCGAGGGAGCAATCTGTCCTCAAGCAAGCTTGCGCGGTGCAGCCGTCGGCTTGTCGCCGGTGTTCGGCGTGCCGGTCGGCTCGATCAGCAGCAGGTGAACCTCCTCCCGTGCCACAGGGCGATGCTCGACGCCCTTCGGCACGACGTAGAGTTCACCCGGGCCGAGCGTCACCGTGCGGTCGCGCAATTCGATATCGAGAACGCCTTTCAGGACGAGAAAAAAGTCGTCGGTGTCCTCGTGACTGTGCCAGGTGAACTCTCCCTTCACCTTCACCACCATCACGTCGCAATCGTTGAAGGTCATGATCGTGCGCGGAGACCAGTGGTCCTGGAACGTCGCGAGCTTGTCGGCCAGCGATATCTTGTCGCCCATTTGTTACCCCCGTCGTGTTGGATCTCGTGACCGGCGATTTGGGATCGCGCTGGCGAGGCGACAAGGAGCCATTTGCGCTGCAAATGACCACTTCCCGGAGCAACAAGGAGGTGAGACACGCCCTCGATGCGCGTAGGGTTAAGCGAGGTGGCGGCGAAAATCTTCTGCTCTGGCGCAAATGCGCTCTATATGCAGCAAATCAGCCCCAAAAAGCTGGATGTAGTAGGTCAGGCTGATGTGCGAGCTTGTTCTCGGTATCGCCAAAGGCATGCGTCATAGGCATGGCGATTTGCCTGCGCTTGGCGTAAAGAGCGTCCAAATCAAATCACCACGCGTGCGGCCGGACCATTTGCCGCGTACGCAGCTTCAGGTCGCGCGGCTCGACGTTCCGCGCCTGGACCAACCAAGGTTTTTCAACCCGTGCCATTCCCGACCATTAGTCCGCCGCTCGCCCGTGCTTTGGCCGAGCGCAACTACGATTCACCGACCCCTGTTCAGCTGGCCGTGCTCGCCGCCGACGCCGTCGACCGCGACCTCCTGGTTTCGGCCCAGACCGGCTCGGGCAAGACGGTCGCCTACGGGCTGGCCATTGCAAAGGATCTGCTCGGCAGCGCCGAGCGGTTTGAGCGCGCCGCCGCACCGCGGGCCCTGATCGTCGCGCCGACCCGCGAGCTTGCCTTGCAGGTCCATCGCGAACTTGCATGGCTTTACCAGCATGCGGAGGGACGTGTGGTCTCCTGCGTCGGCGGCATGGATCCGCGCCGTGAGCAGCGCGAGCTGGCCGCTGGTGCCCACATCGTGGTCGGCACGCCCGGCCGGTTATGCGACCATTTGCGCCGCGGCCGTCTCGACATCTCGGAATTGAAGGTTGTCGTCCTCGACGAGGCCGACGAGATGCTCAACCTCGGTTTTCGCGAGGACATGGAATTCATCCTCGAGACCACGCCGGAGACGCGCCGCACCTTGCTGTTCTCGGCGACGTTTCCGCGCGGCATCGTTGCGCTGGCCAAGCAGTATCAGCAGCAGGCGTTCCGGATCGAGGTCGCGGGCGACGAAGGCGGTCACGCCGATATCGAATACCGCGCCATCCGGGTCGCCCCTGGCGATGTCGAGCATGCGGTCGTCAACGTGTTGCGCTTTTTCGAGGCGCCGAGCGCGCTGGTGTTCTGCAACACGCGCGACGCCGTCAGGCATTTACAGGCGGCGTTGCTGGAGCGCGGTTTCTCCGTGGTCGCACTGTCAGGCGAATTGACGCAGAACGAGCGCACCCAGGCGCTCCAGGCGTTGCGGGATGGACGTTCCCGCGTCTGCGTGGCGACCGACGTGGCCGCGCGCGGCATCGACCTGCCGAGCCTCGACCTCGTCATTCACGCCGACCTGCCAAACGACGCGGAAGTCATGCAGCATCGCTCGGGCCGCACCGGACGTGCGGGACGAAAGGGCGTCAGCGTCCTGCTGGTGCCGCCGATACGGCGGCGGCGTGCCGAGGTGCTGCTGAATCTGTCCGGCATCGACGCGGTCTGGGGCACGGCGCCGCAGGCGGATGAAATCCGCAAGCTCGATCACGAGCGAATGCTGAAGGATGCGCTGTTAGGTGAGGAAACCACCGCCGACGATCTGGTCATGGCGCAGGCATTGCTGGCCGAGCGCTCACCTGAGGATATCGCAGCAGCGCTGGCGCGGCTTTATCGCGCGCGGCTTCCATCGCCTGAGGACATTCTCGATCCCGGCGAGGCGCGCGGTCGGCCGCGTGACGATCGTGGCCGCAGCGACGTCCGTGCGCCGCGCGACGATGCGCGCAGTTCGCGCGGCGATGAACGGCCTGTCGGGCCGCGATCCAAGCCGGGGAAATCATCGCCGCGTCACGGCATGGGGGAGGCCAGCGTCTGGTTCCGGGCCAACATCGGACGCAAAAAGAATGCGGAAGCGCGCTGGCTGTTGCCGATGATTTGCCGTCGCGGCGGCATCGACAAGGGCGACATCGGCGCCATCAAGATCATGGACACCACCACTGAGTTCGAAATTTCCGCGCGGGTCGCGGACTCCTTCGCAGTCAAGATCAAGCGTCCGGACAAGGAAGACAATATCCGCCTCGAGCCGATGGCAGATGCGCCGAAGGGCCAGGCGCCGTCGGAGAAGCGGCCGCACGCGCCGCGGCGCGAGCCCGGCGAGGGCGGTGAGAGTGCCCGTCGAAGTGATTATTCGCGCGCCGCGGCAGGACCGAAGCAACACGGCAAGGCTCATGGCGAAGGCGGCTCGAAATTTGGCGACGGGCCGGCGTTCGGAAAGAAAAAGAAACACCGCGACAAACCCGGCCAGGCGACCGAGTGGCCGGTGAAGGGCGCAGCCGGCAAGAAGGCAAAGAAGAAGCATCGCGGCTGATTGACCGCCGCAGGGGAGGTCATTTGCGGGCGGCGTGCTGCTCCGTGAGACCGCGGAGCATGTAGGTCGCGCCCGCGCCATGTTGCATCGGCCCTGATTGCTGGGCCGGGCCCCACGCTTGCCTGCGATGCCCCGCCGGTGCTTCTGTCCGGCTATCTCGGATATTCGAGCTGCATCGCGACAAAGTCCGCCGTGCGTTGGCCGTAGCGCGCCTCAATCGCTTGCAGCGTCGCGTCCAGGGCTTTCGCTGGTGGCAATTCGACTGCCGGCGGTGGCTTCTCGCGTGCCGGCAGGTCGACTGCAACCTTGTCCGGCAGAATGCGCAAGCCGTTGCGGCTTGGCCGGGCGTCCGCCGTCGCGGCAAAGGTGAGGGCGCGGGACCGGTAGGTCCGTGACCACGCATCGGCCACCAGCGCAAGCGACACCTCATCGATCCCTGATGTGAGCTCGATTCCGACTTCGTCGCGCCTCCAGAATGCGAGTGTGTTGCCGATCGCCGTCAGCGCGAACGGGCGCGTGAACTGGAACGCGTCGCTGCGATGGCGCGCGTCCCACTCCACAAGTCCGGCGTCGCGGGCGACCGCGGCGGCCTTGTTGCGGCCGGCAATGGCCTCGATCAAGGTGAGCGCCATCGGCATCGATGCGGTGATACCGGTCGTCGTTGCTACGCCGCGGTCGACCACCAGCCTGCGGTCTTCCACGTAGCGGATATCCGAATGCTTGCGGAGATCGCGCACGGAATACCAATGGGTCGTGGCCTGCCTGCCGTCGAGCAGCCCCGTGTTGGCGACAACCATGGCGCCGACGCAGACGCCGACAATGATGGCGCCTCTCGCGGCCTGGGTCCTGATCCACTGCAAGGCGACGGGATCGTCGTCGCGGCTCATCGCGGGCACGACAACGTAGTCGGCGCCGTCAGGATGCTCGGCGTCGAATGCGGCGGTCGTCGCGTGCGGCTCTACTTTCAGCGCGGGAAAGAGCGTGACGGGACCCGGCTGTGTTGCCAAAGTCACGACGTCGGCGATATCGGCGCGTGCGAGGATGCCGTACGGCATCAGGTAGTCGGCAGTCTCACTCATATTGTTGATGCCGACAATGGCGATCAGCGGACGCTGCCGTTTCGGCGGCTTCAGTGCGGCGAGCATCGCTTCGGACTCGTGCCTGGCAATGGCGGGCGCGGATCCGCGCGCCGGCGCCGGGGGCAGCAGGTACAGCCAAATGCCTCCGGCCGCGAGAAACAATGCGACGCAGCCAAGGCCGCTCAATGTCAGGATTCGCCAGGTCATGTGAAAGTCGACGTCATGTGCAGTCGGTCGATATCCGTTATCTCACGAGTGCGGAAACTACGCGTTCGCGGCGACGTCGGGAATGACGCAAATCCGGCAAAAACCGCCATCGCGCGGCCCGCCGGGCAAGGGCTCGAACACGGCTCGGGGCATGTCGTACGAGTAAGTCCGCCTGCGCGCCTTGTAATCGACGGTTTCGTAGCCACTTCGAGCCGAGTCATTGCCGAAAGGGCATTTTCGATGAAGTTCCGTGTCGGATTCGAAATGCTCTACGATTTCCCGCAGCCAACGCCGATCATCATGGTGCTGGGCACGCATTTCACGCGTGCCTCTGATGTCATCGTGCCGGATTTTCTGACCACTACGCCTGCGGTCGAGATCACACCCTATCGCGACTTGTTCGGCAATTGGTGCAGCCGCATCATTGCGCCGGCTGGTCGCATCCGCCTTGCCGCCGACGGCGTGGTTCGCGACAGCGGGCTGCCCGACCCGGTCTTTGCCTCGGCCGTTCAACACAGGATCGAAGAGCTGCCGTCCGATACGCTGGGCTATCTGCTCGGCAGCCGCTATTGCGAGACCGACCGGCTTTCGGAGATCGCGTGGCAATTGTTCGATAAGTCGCCGCCTGGCTGGGCGCGGGTGCAGGCGATCTGCGATTTCGTCCACCGCCACATCGTCTTCGGCTACGAGCACGCGCGCGCCACCAAGACGGCGTGGGAGGCGTACCAGGAAGGCAAGGGCGTCTGCCGCGACTATGCGCACCTTGCCATTGCGTTCTGCCGCTGCATGAACATTCCGGCGCGCTATTGCACCGGCTATCTCAGCGACGTCGGCACGCCGCAGCCCTGGGCGGTAGGCGATTTCGCCGGCTGGTTCGAAGCCTACCTCGGCGGCCGCTGGCACACCTTCGATCCGCGCAACAACGTG
Source organism: Bradyrhizobium sp. 142 (assembly GCF_023074015.1). NCBI lineage: Bacteria > Pseudomonadati > Pseudomonadota > Alphaproteobacteria > Hyphomicrobiales > Nitrobacteraceae > Bradyrhizobium > Bradyrhizobium sp. 142. Next base: position 8,187 of record NZ_JADPKQ010000126.1, on the reverse strand, counting down.
CCGCGGCAGGGCCGCATCCTGATCGCGCAGGGACGCGATGCCTGCGACGTTCCGATCACACAGACGTTTGGCCCGAACGAGCTGGTCAGCTTCAAGGTCTGGACCGACGAGATCGCGTGATGCCCGGTCATCTCCCGCTTGGCGACGACGAATTTGTGAGCTGACAGCCGCCCGGATCAGGTGCCCGGCGACGGAACGACAGCATTCGCTACCTCAGACCCTCATAGACCATCAGCCCGCGGGCGATCTGCAATTTGCGGATGGTGCGCGGCAACAGTTTCTCCGGCTGATGCAGATAGCGCCAGGAGATGAGGGTGAAGCTACCAAGCGCGCCGCATTCGTCGTCAAAGGGCGCGAGCACGCCGGTGACGCTGACCGGCGTATGCGGACGAGCGTTGAAGGGGAGCAGCAACAGCTCGAGATGCGCCTTGCTGCCGTCCGCGCGCGCGGCGGTAACGCCGGCGATGACGCCGAGCGTCTCGTCGGCGACGATGGTGGTGATCTCCTCGATCTCCCGGCGGCTGGCCTCGGTGAACAGCGCCGCAAAGCTCTGGTCCTTGAGGTCGAGCCCGGCGAGCGCGCAGACGCGCGTGCCGGCGACGCGGAACGGAAAGCCAAGCTTGGGTTCGCAGGACAGCACGAAGATGTCGCCGAGCAGGCCGCGGACCGCAGCCGGATCTATGTCGGCCCTGTCAGGCGCCCGCGCGGTGCCGCGCTTGTCGTTCCAATATGCGAAGAACTCGCGGCTCGACGGATGTTTCATGACTGACCGCTTACCTCGGGTGCAACCTTGCGGGACAAACCTGTCCCGCTTCAGCGCACCGCGATCCCTTCTGTTGTTGTGCAGGAGGGGATTTGCAGCGTCCATGCCGCGGAGGGGTTTTCGCAGCTCCAGGCCGAGCCTTTGCGTCGTTAACGTTAAATTAACTATCTACTTTGCGCCCTGCCTGCCCCTGTTATGGTGACCGCGATCGCAAGCCTTGCCGCTTTCATCCAGGTTCTCGGCAAGGCCTGTACACGGGCGTCAAACAGTTTGGTCACCGGCCGCGGGGAGGGGTGGGGATACCCCTTATTCCTCTGCTGCCGGAAAGGCCGACACGGACAGGGAGGGCTTTCCCAGGCCCTCCCTTTTCCTTTTGTCTTTTCCTTTGTGCACTTGCACCGGGTGGGTAAAGGCGACTATCTCCAAGCTTGCCGCACCGATCGCGCCTGAAAGCGAAGCCCGTTGGATTCCCCGCCAAATTCCCCGCCGGATGGACCGGCCGTCATCGAGGAAGCTCCGCGCGAGCCGATCCTGACGCTGCCGGCGGCGCTGACCGCCTATGTTATCCTCCTGGCGGCGATCCATCTGCGGGTGCTGTTGCCGCCGGACATCGAGAACTGGACCATCGACGTCTTCGGCTTCATCCCGAAGCGCTACGATTCCTCGCTGCTCAATCTTGATATCCCCGGCGGGACCGGCGCCAAGGTCTGGACCTTCTTCACCTATTCGCTGCTGCACGCCAATCTCACCCATCTCGGTTTCAACGTGCTGTGGCTGTTGCCGTTCGGCAGCGCGCTGGCACGGCGCTTCGGCACTGTCAGGTTCTTCCTCTTTCTCGCGGTGACTGCCGCGGCCGGCGCGATCGCCCATCTGCTCACCCATGAGCACGCTGTGGCGCCGATGATCGGCGCCTCGGCCTCGGTGTCGGGCGCGATGGCGGCGGCGATCCGCTTCGCCTTCGTGCGCGGCAGCTTCCTGTCATTCAGTCGTGCGGATGCCGATACCGCCGCGAAGGTTCCGGCGCTGCCTCTGTCGCGTGCGCTGCGCGAGGGCCGGGTGGTCGCGTTCCTCGCGGTGTGGTTCGGCGTCAACATCATCTTCGGCATCAGCGCCCTCGGCATCGAGACCGAAGGGGCGAGCGTGGCCTGGCAGGCGCATATCGGCGGCTTCTTCGCCGGGCTGATGCTGTTCGCGCTGTTCGATCCCGTGCCGCGCGTGCGAGGCGATGCTGCGGATGCGTCATCACGGGACATTTCAACCCGTATCTGAAGCGGTGCTTGCGGCGCGGCCCGATTTCATCCATCATTCCTGTGAAGAATGTTTGAGGCGACAAGCCGCTAGCGGCGATGCTTCGACAAGCGCCTGAGGCGCGCAGCCGGTGCCATAACTGTTACTCGAAGAACAAGTCCGGACCGCGAACAGCGGACGGGTCCGATTCAGGGAGGCGACAATGACGGTACGTTCGATTCTCGACACCAAGGGCCACCAGATCGTGAGCGTCGAGCCCGGCACCAAGCTGGCGGCCGCGATCCAACTGCTCGGCGAGAAGAAGATCGGCGCGGTGCTGGTGATGAACCAGAGCCGGCTGGAAGGCATCCTGTCGGAACGCGACATCGTGCGCGTGATCGGTGAGCGCGGCGCCGGCGCGCTGGAGGAGCCCGTCAGCCAGGTCATGACCCGCAAAGTCGTGACCTGCAAGGAGACTGACACGGTCGCCGAACTCATGGAGATGATGACGACAGGCAAGTTCCGCCATCTGCCGGTGACCGACAATGGCAACGTGGTCGGCCTCATCTCGATCGGCGACATCGTCAAGCGCCGCGTCCAGGAATACGAGGCCGAGCAGGAAGCGCTGCGCGACTACATCAAGACGGCCTGATCCTCACTCGGTCGCTTTCGGCGCAGCACCCTCGGGGGGCGGCGCCAGCACGTGGATCGCTTCCTGGATCGAGTCCAGCGCGCGCTCGGCGGCGCGGGTGCCCAGCGCGATGAGGTCATCGGCGCGATGGAAGTCGAACCAGCCGAACTGGCCGACCCGCGGCGTGATCAGCATGTCCGGCGGATCGCCGGCGAGGCGCGCGCGGGTGATGCGGTCCTGCATGATGTTAAAGGCATCCACCATCACCGAGGAGAGGCCGGGACGGCTGCCGCCGCCGCCGAAGAATTCGCGCTTCACGGTCTTCTCCGCCGAGAAGAATCTCGGAAAGCGCCGTTTGGCCGTCGTCTCTTCGGCCACAGCAACGGGTGGCTCAGGCGCCGCGCCGTGCGAATAGACCGTCGTGGAATAGGTGAAGATATCGCTGGAAAGGTTTGCGGCGATGACGATTTCGGCGCCGAGCGCGCGTGCGGCCGAAACCGGCACCGGATTCACCAGCGCGCCGTCCACCAGCCAGCGGTCGCCGATCAGGACAGGGGAAAAGATGCCGGGCAGGGCATAGGAGGCGCGCATGGCGTCGACCACGCGGCCGCGCGTCAGCCAGATCTCGTGGCCGGTGCGGACCTCGGTCGCCACCGCGGCGAATTTCACCGGGAGATCCTCGATCAGGGTCTGGCCGATCGACTCCTGGAGCCGGGTCGCGAGCTTCTCGCCGCCGATCAGGCCGGAGCCGTTGAGACGGATGTCGAGATAGCCGAGGATGTTGCGCACACCTTGCAGGCTGCGACCCCAGTCTTCCAGCGTATCGAGCTGGCCGGCCGCATAGGCGCCGCCGACCACGGCGCCGATCGAGGTGCCGACCACCACATCGGGCGCGATGCCGTTGGCAAGCAGGGTCCTCACGATCCCGATATGGGCAAAGCCGCGCGCCGCGCCGCCGCCGAGCGCAAGGCCAATGACCGGCCGGCGGATGCTGCCGAGGCCGACTTTCTCGCCATTGGACCCGTTTGCGCGTCGGCCCTTCAATATGTCTAGCACCGAAACTCTCCTACGCCGGGCCAGCCCCGATCATCAGGCAACCGGACTTGCACTCCGCTAGAACCAGGGCGAAGCATGGTTTATGCCGCTTTGGAAAGGGCACGGGGCAGGAGTATGACGATGGGCGGTTGCCTGAATACTAATCACGCAGGCGTCGATCAAGTTCCAAATGTCCTTATTTCCTGGGACTGCTGAGGCTTGAATTTGCCGCGTTTTCAGTGAAAAGCAGCTGACATGACTCTCGGGGGTGACGGCATCATCGCATGGCGGCGCGGCGCAGTGCTGCTGCCTGCGCTGATCTTTGCTGCGTGCCTGCTTACCCTTGGCCAGTTTACCTTCGGTCAAGGCACTGCACAGGCGCAGCTTTTCTCCGATCGCCCGCCGCCGGTGCCGCCGGCTTCGGTGCCTGACCCCGGTGGCGCCGTCAGCCTGGCGCCGCCCTCCGGGCCGGGCGCTGCGCCTCCGAGCCTGCCGCCGGCACTGATGCAGCCGGCTTCGCCCGCCATTCCGCCCGCGGTGACCACCGTGCCGCCGACCGCGCCGCTCAATGCGGCGGTGCCAGGACAGGCCGTGCTGTCGTTGAATGCGAAATACGGCAAGGATTCCCCCCCGATCACCAGCGGCCTGGTCTGGCGGGTGTTTGCCGATCGCCCCGACGAGAACGGCACCTTCAAGCTGATCCGCGAAGACCGCAACGCCACGCCCAACATCGTGCTGCCGCCCGGCAATTACGTCGTGCACGTTGCCTTCGGCCTCGTCAGCGCGGTGCGCACCGTCAGCTTGAAGGCCGAGACCGACCGCGAGTCGTTCGTGCTGCCGGCCGGCGGATTGCGTATCGAGGGCCGCGTCGGCACCAGCCGCATTCCGCTGAACCAGATCTCGTTCGCGATCTACAAGGGCAGCCAGTTCGAGTCCGGCGAGCGTGCCTCGCTGGTCCCGAACGTCGCCGCCGGTGACGTCGTGCTGCTGCCGGAGGGCACTTACTACATCATCTCCAACTATGGCGACGCCAACTCGGTGGTGCGTTCCGACATCCGCGTGCAGGCCGGCAAGCTCACCGACGTCACCATCACCCACCGCGCCGCCGTCATCACGCTCAAGCTCGTCAGCGACAAGGGCGGCGAGGCGCTCGCCAATACCGCCTGGTCGGTGCTGACGCCTGGCGGGGACGTCATCAAGGAATCGATCGGCGCCTTCCCGCGCGTGGTGCTCTCCGAGGGCGAATACCGCGCCATCGCCAAGAACGAAGGCAAGGTCTACGAGCGCGGCTTCAATGTCGTCAACGGCGTCGACGGCGAAGTCGAAGTCGTCGCGCGTTAGGGCCGGTGACGCACTCTTGCCTCTCTCCGCGGGTTCGGTTCTCACCAACTCCGCCGAAATTTCCGCACCATCGTACCGCGCTTCTCATCGAGCGAACAAAAAAACAGCCAGATGCTGATCAATCTGCTCGTATCGTATCTCGCATTATCCAACTCGACGGCCGATCGGACGTCCGGTGAGCATTCGCTTACCGGATGTCCTCGTCGGTGTTCTGCTCTGAATACGCATGTCAGCGCTACCAAGCCGTGTCTATCCCGTAAGGCCTGGGGAAACACCGGCGCTGCGGCGAAAATCCGATAATCAATCTTATTCTCTTTCTCTCCTGCTGCGTTATATGTCGGGCATCCGTCCAAAGGGGGCCGGAGCGCGCAGACCATCGATGCCTGCGCCATTCGGCAATGAGCAGGGGGCCCAGCCCGTCGGCATGTTCGAAGTGGTCCTAACGAGACGCAAGCGGTTTGGCTGGCGATGGCAGGTGTGTGACCAGTCCGGCAAGGTATTTGCGGACGGGTTCGAACGCACGCGCCCATCCGCCAAGTATCAGGGTGAGCGCGCGCTGTTCTTTCTGCTGTCACAGGCCCCTTTGCACAAGCGCTCAGCGGCCTCGAGCGAGGACTAGCGTGCCACGTCCCGTAGCCGGGATGGGCAAGTGCACACCTGCCGTCATTCCGGGGCGATGCGCAGCATTGAGCCCGGAATCCATCGGGCGGCATCACGCGCGGTGAAATGGATACCGGTTTTGCGACTTCGTCGCGCCCCAGAATGACGCAGCAGGGCAACAAGACTTTGCATTGCCTGTCGGGCAAAACGCCCACAATGCTGGTCAAGGTCCTGCAGTCAAAATATTCCACTTTACCGAAATTCGGAAAGGGCGTACGTGTCGCCGCAACCCGGCCCGAGGAAGAGGGGCGTATCGCGATCGTCACGACACGCGGGCCGGAAAGGGTGCGATGTTGCGAGAAGGCAGGGCGCGCGCCTAGGCGCTGCCTACCCACAGTATTCGCCCGGATAGAGATCGATCCTGCATGGACCGCCGCATACTTACGCGTATTCATGAAGTTCTTTGACGCACGGCTTTTCACCGATGGCATTGCTCGTCCATGTTCGGCCGACCCATCTGCGGCTCAACGGCGAGGTCTTTTCCAATGCCCCGCGTCGGGAACGATTGACGGTGAGCGCTCCTCCAGTTCGCGGAGCCGGTCGATTTGCTTTTTAAGTCTCGCTGGTGAGGGCAACCGTACCCAGCAAGGTTTTCTTCATTTTTCATCCAGTCCAGTGCCCGCCCCAGCATGCAACCTACCATTGTTCGCCGAAATTTCTGTCACTCGAGCGCCACATCGGCGGAAAAACCGAAGAGTTAAACCCTATGTTGGTTCCGCAGCCGCGTCGCTGTGGTGGATCAGTCGTGCGGAGTGCCACAGCACTTGTTGCCGCAGAGCATGTGGGTACTCGGTCCCAGCGTTTCGCACCGCCGGAGCCGGATAGTCTGGAAACACGCTCGGCATCGGCGGCAGGTTGCCGACATAGCGATTGATCACGCGGAATAGCGCGCGGATTGCCTCTTGGTTGGTCGTGACCGAATACCAGGTTTACACACTGGCGTCTCGTGTCGGAGAAAACGTGGTCAACTTTGGCCGCTTTGGCAGCGCCGCACACCCACGATGGCGGTGCTTCGGCGTAAGAACAAAACCGAGAGCCGTTGCGTAGCTGAGCATCCTTCTAATCTGGCGCTCGTAACGGGCATACTCTTTGACAAGATCGCGCCCGGTCATTTTGATCGCCTTTGGATTGCCGAACGGCGCGAGGGGTAGGATGTGGAAGGTGCCATCCACTTCCGTGTACTTCATCAGGGGCATGTGAATGCCGATGTTGTCGCGCTGGTCGGCGATCTTGTCACTACTGTCGATCAGCCACTTGATCTCCGCGAGCAACGGATTTTCCGGCTTCAATTTCGCCCGTGCTGCTGCCATCAACATCCTTCTTTGCGATCTGTCGCAGATCGCGCATGTCGAACCATTGCCCGCACGCCGGGCATTTCCTGTGGTGGTCGGCCTCGGTCCTAGCGATGCCGTTGACGTCCTGACCCGGTTTCGTTACCTACAATGCCTATGACCTCGTATTCAAACACGACACCTTCAGGATCGTTCACCATGAACGATTTTTCGGCGGCGACCTCGCTCGCAAACCTTGTCGCCAACTTGCTTGCTTGTGCGGACAAGAGCAGGCTTGGACCCTGCCAGGAGTGCCAGCCGCACTTTTTAGCTGACAATCTCCTTGACCTTGATGCCGCGCAAGGCGTCGATGCAGTCAGCTACCAAATGCAACAACTCTTGCCGCTTTATGCTTTTCACCTGACGACCTTCCATATTGATGAGAATGAATCTCGCCATCTCGTAGGCGACTTCAAACTGCGATTTGCCGGTAACCTCGACATCGATTCTTTCAGCCATTTCGCTCCCCGCTAGTTGGAGTTCTCCTCTAACCACTCATCGGCAAGGCCCGGGCTTGCGAACACCTTGAGATGATCAACATCGCGAACCTGTTTGCTGGTATCGACGTAAATCCAGACCGTTTTCATCGATCTCGCGCCAGCTTGCGGCGTCCCCAGTGAGGGTCCTTGAGAGATAGGTTAAACTCCCGAACGTGGCCCCGGTTCAATGCTTTCATGGACGCCGATCCGGGCAAACATCGTCGGGCCGCCACTCTCAGCAACAAGCAAGAGTGCTTCAACGGCGGCCTCGTTTCCGAGGGACGCCCGGACACCCGTTCGAGAACGGTTTTGATCTGACATTGAGGCCCGAACGGCTCCAGCAGCCTCTGGGTGGCGAAATTCCCGGATGATCTTCCGTCAACTCAATGAGCGACCTGTTTCACAAAGAGATACCGAACGCGTTCATTGGCAGCGTGTTTGATACGATGGAGCGCGCGCACTGGCACACGTTCCAGATACTCACGAAGCGGTCCTCGCTGATGCGCAATTTCCTGCGCCGACGCTACGGTCGGAGCCGAGGTCCGTCCCACATGTGGTTCGGCGTGTCCGTCGAGGACGGCACCAAGAAGAGCCGCATCCGTCATTTGCAGGACGCTCTGAGTCGTGAAGTGGCGGCAGCGCTATCGCGCGACGGGTTCGGTGGCGCCGGGCAAGATGGGCGGTCACCGTAAGCCGGTTCTGGAGCCGCATCGAGCGTTC
>NZ_JADPKQ010000158.1:0-7636 GCF_023074015.1 Bradyrhizobium sp. 142 | reverse complement strand
CGTGCTTTGCTGGTCCGCATTCCCCTTGGTCGCGGCCCTTCGCTCCACCAGCTCCTTTCGCAGATCGCTCTGCCTCGTTCGCCGGCTTCGCCGCTACTGTGGCCACGTCCGACTTCCCGCGTTCGTTCGTCATCGGCTTCGGCTCCTCGCCTTCCCGATGCGGACCGAAGGCGCATGCCGCCTGCGGTCGAACGCGGGACCTCCCAGGTTCCGGCGCGGTCCCTTACTGCGTGATGGGGTCTTCGACCACGGCAGAGCGTCAGCCCCTCGCATAACGGGACCGCACATGTTGCCTTCGACGTTGCTTACCGCCTCGGCCTCTGCGAGTTTCTGTCTTTCGCGGCTCAATAGCCACCCCACAGCATCGTTGTGTACGCTTCGCTGCCGCCGTCGCCGACGACACCGCAACACTCACTACCGGGCGCCCGCTACGGCTTACCCGGACCGGACTTCCACCGGTTGGACCGCGCCAGCTTGCCTGGCGCACAAGCAATCCAGAATCTGTCCGCGGAGGGACTCTGGATTGCTTCGCTGCGCTCGCAATGACGAATTGGATGGAGATTCAGCGCCCACATTCTCAGTTAGGATGCTTCTTCTTGCTGCGCTTGGATGCGGGCACCGTTGGATGCGCCGGCGCTGCCGTCGTCGATGATGCGCCCAATGCCTTCCGACTCTCCTGCAGTCGCGCATCATAGCCGGGAGAGTTCATGACGGTCGGCGGCCTTGCCTCCGCGAACGTGGAGGCGCCGCAGAGGGTCGCCAGAGCGAGCCCGATCATCAAACAACGCCTCATCGCGTTCCTCCCATCGCACTCAAGCGCTACCCGCGAATCTGCTGCGGCGTCAGCCCGGGCGGGCCCTTGCCCGCGACTTCAGCTTCCTTGATCAGCGCAACAATGCGGCGCATCAGCGGCACAGCGACATCATGTTGCTCAGCAAGCGCAATGACCGCGCCCTGGAGATAGTCGATCTCGGTCTTGCGGCCCTGCTTCAGGTCCTGCCACATCGAGGAACGCGCCTCGGGATCGATCTTCATGGTCCGCCCCAGGATCAGGTCGAAAATCGTGTTGGGCAGTCTCAGCAAGGCCGGCGTCCAGGACATCGGGATCGCCGTCGCCGAGACCGGATTGATGCCGGCGGCTTTCAATGCGGCCAGCCCCTCCGCCATCTGGTCGGCGAATAGTGTCCTCCAGTCGCGGTTCGCCAGTTGCGCGGCCAGCGGCATGTCGGACAAGGCGCTGAGCGCGTTGTTCAGGTTGATGATCAGCTTGCCCCATTGCACGCCGGTGATGTCGCGGCTCGCGCGCATCGTGAGACCGGGCACCGAGAGCGCCGCGGCCGTATTCGCCTCGTCTTCCCCGATATGGATGTCGCCCGAGGTCGAACGATGGAAGCGGCCCTCGCCCATGGCGATCACGTTGAACGGCACCATGCCGGCGAGCACGCGCCGGCCACCGAGGCGCTCGCGCAGAACCGCGACGTTGCCGACGCCGTTTTGCAGTGACACGATGATTGCATCCTCCGGCGCATGCTGCGCGATCTGATCCGCGACTTCATCAGTATTGGCACTCTTCACCGTGACCAGCACGATGCCGGCGCTGTGCAAGATCGCGGGATTCTCAGACAGCGCGAACTGGCCGGCGCTGAGCTTCCTTTCGGAGCCGTCGAAATCGGTGAGCCGCAGGCCGAACCGCTCGATCTCGGCCTTCACCCGCGGCCGCACCAGCAGCGCGATGCGGCGACCGCCGGCCGCCAGCATGCCGCCGACGAGACAGCCGATGGCGCCCGCGCCAGCCACCACGATCGGCCGATCCGTATTCACCTGGCTACGCTCCCAAAATGACCCGCACTCGATAGCAGAGCAAACCGCCGCTGCCCATTCCCGCAGTTGCGGCGCAATCGCCTTGTAACCGTCATGAGAGCCTCATATGTTTTCGAACGGGGCTGTTACCGGCAGGAGAACGACATGGGTTTGCTCGACGTCCTCAACGGCATGCAGAACGGCCCACGCGGCCCAAGCGCACCGAGTTCGCAATCCTCGTCCAGCGGCGGCATGTCGCCCATTACCATGGCGATCCTTGGCCTGCTCGCCTGGAAGGCATTCAAGCATTTGAGCGGCAATCAATCCGGCAATGCGCCGCAGCCGTCCCCGGCACCGACACCGACGCACCTCCCCCCGCCGGTGAATGCGGGCACTGGCGGCGCGCTTGGCGGAGGCGGTGGCCTCGGTGACCTCTTGAAGGGCGGCCTCGGCGGCCTGCTCGCAGGCGGTGCGGCCGGCAGCGTGCTGAGCGGCGGGCTCGGCGATCTCCTCAACCAACTCCAGCAGACCGGTCATGGCGAGACTGCGAACAGCTGGGTCGGCAAAGGCCAGAACAAGGAGATCGCGCCGGGCGATCTCGCCAACGCGCTCGGCGCCGACCAGATCGAGAGCCTGTCAGCCCAGAGCGGCCTGTCGCGCGACGAACTGCTCTCCGGCCTCAGCCAGTATCTGCCGCAGGTGATCGACCATCTGACGCCGGACGGACGGCTGCCGACGGAGCAAGAGATCTCGGGCAGGGTCTGATTTTAGTCAAACGAGGGGAGCACTGACATGAGCATGGGCGGCCTGTTGTGGATCATCGTCGTCGGCTTCGTCGCCGGCCTCATCGCGCGCTGGCTGGCGCCGGGACCGAACAACCCGAGCGGCTTCATCCTCACCACCATCCTCGGCATCGTTGGCGCATTTCTGGCGACCTTCATCGGCCAGGCCATCGGCCACTACGGCCCCGACCAGGGCGCGGGATTCATCATGGCCACCATCGGCGCCGTGGTGGTGCTGTTCATCTGGCACCGGCTGGTCGCGAGCGGCGTGATCAAGGGGTAGCCCACAGTTGCATTGCGGTGTGACCCATCGACAAATTCGGTGTCGTCCCGGCGAAGGCCGGGATCCATAGCCACCGAATTTGGTTTGGCGAAGATTGGCAATTGCCGACTTCGCACTACAATTACGGCGTGTGGTTATGGGTCCCGGCCTTCGCCGGGACGACGGTCGTGTTTGTCGCGCTAGCGGAGCGCTATCTCACGTAATCAAATGCATCCCGGCGTCCATCCGCACGACCTCGCCGGTCATGTTGCTGGAAGCCGGCATCGCCAGGAAGCAGACGAGCTGCGCGATGTCGTCGGCGGTTGATGCGATCTTCAGCGGCACCTTCGCGACCACGCTGTCGCGCACCTGCTTTGCACCTGCCTCGCCGCGACCCTTGGTGAACCACGGCGTGTCGATATAGCCGGGGCACAACGTGTTGACGCGGATCAGCGGCGCCAGCGCACGCGACAATGACAGTGTCATGGTGTTGAGCGCGCCCTTGCTCGCCGCATACGCAATCGACGAACCGACGCCGCTGATGCCGGCAACCGAGGAGATGTTGACCACGGCTGACGGCCGCCCCGACGCCTTTGCACCGGCCTCCAGCAGGCTGCGCGCGGCACGCACCATCTGGAACGGGCCGATGGTGTTGACGCCATACAATCGCTGAAAATCTTCCGCCGACAATCCGTCGAGATCGGCATGGGCGACGTGCTTGGTGGTGCCGGCATTGTTGACGAGCACGTCGAGCCGGCCCCAGCCGCTAGCTGCCGCAACGATCTTGCGGCAGTCTTCGTCGCGCGACACGTCGCCCTGCGCGACCAGAACTTCCGCTGCGCCGGACTTGCGGCAGGCCTCAGCGGTTGCCTCGGCTTCCTTCTGGCTCGAGGAATAGTTGATGACGAGCCGCGCCCCGCTCCGCGCGAGAATGTCCGCTGTCGCCGCGCCAAGCCCTGATGCGGATCCCGTCACGATTGCGCACAAGCCGTCCTTTGCCATCCGGATTTCCTTCCCATTGTTGAGTTTCGCCGCCTTGTTTAGCGAGTTTGGCGCGCCCTGCAAATCGAGCAAACTCCGTTAAGCGGAATTACTACGGAATGGTCCTTCGCCCATGCCGGCGCCGCAGATGGACCTGCGATCAACGCTTGTCAGGACCATGGCTTTTTCCGATCATCCGGCGCAAGAAGAGACCGCGCGCCGGCCCAAGGGTCCGGATGCGCCAATGGTAAAACACGGGGAACGCTGTGGCGGAGAGTGACAATATCGTCGTCGACACCGCGGAGAAAATCTTCGCCGATCTCGCCGATCCGCAAGAAATCAACAACGACAAGAAAGATTCGTGGCAGGCGCCGCTATGGCAGGCGCTGAGCGAGGCTGGCCTGCCGCTGTCCTGGGTGCCCGACGACCTCGGCGGCTCCGGCGCGAGCCTTGCCGACGGCTTTGCCCTTCTGAACGCCGCCGGCCGCTTTGCGATCGCAGTTCCGCTGGCCGAGACCATGCTGGCGGGCTGGCTGCTGGCGCAAGCGAAGATCGCTTCGCCGGAGGGCGAGATGACGGTGCTGCCGGCGAGCCCGAAGGATCGCATAACGCTCGACGCCGACGGCGCACTCTCGGGCCGCGCCCGCGGCGTGCCGTTTGCGAAAGCGGCGAAGCACTTTGCCGTGCTGGTACACGGCAAGGACGGCGTCTTGATCGCGCTGGTCGACGCAACCAAGGCGCGGATCGAAGCCGGACTCAATGTCGGCTACGACCACAGCGACACCGTCACGCTCGACAAGGTGCAGCCCGTCGCCATCAAGTCCGCCCCGAAGGGCTTTGACAAGACCGCCTTGATGCTGATGGGCGGCGTCGCGCGCAGCCTTCAGATCGCGGGCGCGCTGGAAGCGATGCTCGACATCTCCGTGCGCTATTCCAACGAGCGCGTCGCCTTCGAGAAGAAGATCTCGAAATTCCAGGCGGTGCAGCACAACCTCGCGCGCCTTGCCGGCGAGTCCGCCGCAGCGCTCGCGGCAGCGACCTCGGCCGCCGATGCGATTGCCAGCGCAAAGTCCTTCGACGACGAAGTCTACCTCGAAGCTGCCTCGGCAAAAATCCGCTGCGCGGAAGCTGCGGAAAAAGGCGGCGCCATCGCGCATCAGGTGTACGGCGCGATCGGCTTCACCATGGAGCATATTCTGCACCGCTATTCGCTGCGGGCGCTGGCCTGGCGCGACGATTTCGGCTCGGAGAGCCACTGGGCCGTCGAGCTCGGTAAGCTGGTTGCCAATCGCGGCGCCGACGAATTGTGGCCGCTCGTGGCGTCGCGCTGATCAGGGAACGACAGACCAATGACCGCTGCCCTCCGTTTCGATCCGATCCGCCTTCCCGAAGAATGCGAGCAATTGCGCAAGGAAGTGCGCGGCTTCCTCGCCGACGAAATCGCCGCCGGCACCTTCGATCCGCACAAGCCCAACCGCGAAGACACCGACGCGCCGGAATTTTCCCGCCGGGTCGGCGCCAAGGGCTGGCTCGGCATGACTTGGCCGAAAAAATATGGCGGCCAGGAGCGCTCCTTCCTCGAACGCTATGTGGTGACCGAGGAGATGCGCGTGGCCAATGCGCCGACGCGGCGCTTCTTCGTCGCCGACCGCCAGAGCGGGCCGGTGCTTTTGAAATACGCCCCCGAGCACATCAAGATGGACATCCTGCCGCGCATCTGCCGCGGCGAAATCTGCTTTGCCATCGGCATGAGCGAGCCGAACTCGGGCTCCGACCTGTTCGCCGCGAAGACGCGCGCGACCAAGACCGACGGCGGCTATCTCATCAACGGCACCAAGATCTGGACGTCGTCGGCGCATATCGCCGATTATATGATCGCGATTTTCCGCACGTCGCAGCCAACGAAGGAAAACCGCCGCCACGGCCTGACCCAGTTCCTGGTCAAGATGAAGCAGCCGGGTATTCAAGTGAACCCGATCCGCCAAATCACCGGCCAGTACGAGTTCAACGAGGTTGTCTTCACCGATTTCTTCGTACCCGATGATCACGTGCTCGGCGAGGTCGACGGTGCCTGGAAGCAGGCGACGAGCGAGCTTGCCTATGAGCGCTCGGGTCCGGAGCGTTTCCTCGAAACTTATTACGTGCTGACCGAGCTCGTCCGCGCGGTCGGCCCCAATCCGGATACGCGCAGCGCCGAAGGCATCGGCCGCCTCGTCGCGCAGCTCCACACCATGCGGCGCATGTCGGTTTCAGTGGCCGGCATGCTGCAGGCCGGCAAGGAGCCGGTGGTGGAGGCCTCCATCGTCAAGGACATCGGCACGGTGTGGGAGCAGCAGCTGCCGCACCGCGTGCGCGATCTTGCCGCTTTCGTCGAGGAGACCGCGACCAACCGCGAAACGCTGGAGCGGCAGCTCGACTTTGCCATCAAGACCGCGCCGAAACTCACCATCCAGGGCGGCACCACCGAAGTGCTGCGCGGTATCATCGCCCGCGGACTTGGCCTGCGCTAACGCTGATGAGATCACCCCGCCAGCCACTCGCTCCGTTCACCTCTCCCATCGGGAGAGGTCGATTTGCGCCAGCAAATCGGGTGAGGGGTTACGCTCTATCGAGGGACCGCAGCCCCTCACCCGGCGCTGCGCGCCGACCTCTCCCTATGGGAGAGGTGGTTCTTCGCTACGGACAGATTGAGATAGAGGCCACATGAGCACATGTACGGATATTGGCGTCGAGAAGATTGGGCATGTCGGCACTATCGAGATCCGCAGGCCCCCGCTCAACTTCTTCGACATTTCGCTGATCAACCAGATCGCCGATGCGCTCGACGAGTTCGACCGCGACATCGAGATCCGGAGTTCTGTGCTGTCGGCACAAGGCAAGGCGTTCTGCGCCGGCGCCAATTTCGGCGACCCGGCGCGGCAGGCGCAGGAGGCGCGCGAGGCCGAGAGAACAGCAAAGGGCGATCCGGCCGACAGCCTCGGCCCGATCAACCATCTCTACATCCAGGCCGTGCGCATCTTTCGCGCCAAGAAGCCGATCGTCGCCGCCGTGCAGGGCGCCGCCATCGGCGGCGGACTGGGCCTTGCGGTGTCGGCGGATTTCCGCGTCACCTGCCCCGAGGCGCGCTTCTCCGCGAATTTTACAAAACTCGGTTTCCATCCCGGCTTCGGCCTGACCGTGACGCTGCCTGAGCTGATCGGCAAGAACAACGCCGAGCTGATGTTCTACACCAGCCGCCGCGTCACCGGCGAGGAAGCATATAAGTGGGGCCTCGCCAACGAGCTGGTGCCGCAGGACCAGGTGAAGGCGGCGGCGATGAAGCTCGCCGGCGAGATCGCCGAATGCTCGCCGCTCGGCCTCGTCTCCACCCGCGCCACGATGCGCGCGGGTCTGGCCGACCGCGTCATGGCCGCAACCAATCACGAGCTTGAGGAACAGACCCGGCTGCGCGCGACGGAGGATTTCAAAGAAGGCGTGAAGGCGACGGAAGAGCGGCGCGCCGCGAATTTTAAGGGAAGATAGCGTCTTCTTTCTTCTCCCCTTGTAGGGACGTCTCGCTATTCTTCCTTGAGCGGCCGCACTCTCGACCCGTCATCCTTGTATGGGGAGTGAGTTGTCAAGAGGGCGTCGTTTGATGGCGGCGGTCTTGGGCGCCGCGGCGAGGAGCGGTCAAGGCTGGCCGTAGGCCACCGCCGGAGACGGCGCGGCAGCGGCCTTGAGCGCGACGAGCTCGGCGCCACAATGGCGTCCCTGCAACGCACGCGATGACGATAACAGGTGTGACGTGATGCGAGGCCTGGGCCGTGAATGA
>NZ_JADPKQ010000102.1:0-7660 GCF_023074015.1 Bradyrhizobium sp. 142 | reverse complement strand
TCAAGGCGACGCACTTGGCGACTATCAGTAAGGATATCCATACCGACAGTCAGCTACAGACCGGATGAACTCGCAAGACGGCCGTCCTCGGACGAGTACGGTTGATTTGATGTTCGAGCACTTCGAGCGAAACGCCACCCACATCTGGCCGATCGAGGAAGACTCGCGCGGGTTGCGCCACCAAATTCAAGTAATCTCTGACCAGGGAAACATCTTTGATATTCGCGAGAGTTGGCCAAAGAGTTCGGCCTTGGATTTCTTGCCCGAAAAGTAGATGGAGGAGCTACAAAATGAGCCACCCATTTCCGAGATTGGGTGCGGCGCACGAAGGCAATTGCTGGGCCTGATTGGGTGTCTGCCAGATAGCAAAATATCGCCGCAAGCAATTTCGGGCAGCTTTCCTTTTGGCTCGAACACGGCTCGGCCGGTTCAGCGCAAAAGAAAACGGCCCCGCTCACTCGGAAGTTACTCTCACGCGCCGCAACAAGGATCTGCCCTGGCCGGCGAGCAACGCTGTCGCCAGATTGGGATGGAATGGTTAGCAAGGCTAGTATCGAGTGGATCGCTCGCCGCGGCTGAAGCTGCCGCGTCCAGGGCCGTGCCGCCGCCAGAAAGATCTCTGGCCTGTTGTGAAAATGCTCGGCCTGCTGACGACTGCCCACGGCTTATGGTTCTCCCATCACGTTTCTTGTCTTCGTAACGTCTCTTGAGAGATCGCAATCCGACAGTCGGCCGCCGCAGGTCATGAACAACTCGAAATGTGGGCACGTCCTGCCTGCGATTCGTTTGAAATGAGAGACAAGCAATCGCGTAGCCCCTGCTTCCTCGTCG
This sequence comes from Bradyrhizobium sp. 142, assembly GCF_023074015.1. Classification (NCBI taxonomy): domain Bacteria; kingdom Pseudomonadati; phylum Pseudomonadota; class Alphaproteobacteria; order Hyphomicrobiales; family Nitrobacteraceae; genus Bradyrhizobium; species Bradyrhizobium sp. 142. Next base: position 6,829 of record NZ_JADPKQ010000102.1, on the reverse strand, counting down.
CGATGCTCGCTAAGAATCTTGGGTGGGGCAACGAAGGGGGTACCTCCGTCGGGACCCCGTAAGAATACGGTCGCGCATGCTGATCGACGATCGAATACCTCAAGCTGACCTCGCGCATAATGCGTTAACGTCGCGATTTAGCGCGGCTCTGTGTGCTCATCGAGGGTCGTCGAACCCGTAAGCAGTTTCCCGTCGTCTAGACTTCCGGGATCAGCAACTGAAGGATAGAATTTGCTTGATGATCCTGTCCAATCCCCGAGCCAATAACTATGGAATAGCTCTGGCGGCGCTTACTTAGAATAATTTTACGTAGGAATAACGCCATGAATTTGGATGACGAAATCGAACTTCGGCCGACAGCGGCGCGGGCAGCGCGTTTTGCACCTGCGTTATACCCAGCAGCACTGTTTCTTTCGGCATTGCTGTTATTTGGGATCCAACCGATGTTTACCAAGATGGTGCTGCCGAGGATCGGCGGGGCCGCCGCAGTCTGGTCAGTGGCGATGGTTTTCTTCCAGGCGGCGTTGTTGCTCGGCTACGCCTACGCGCATCTGCTCAGTCGCACGCTGCCGGTAGCGCTCGCGGCGCTGGTTCATCTAGGTCTTCTGGCAGTTGCTGCGACCACCTTGCCGATCGGCATCGCTCACGGCTTCGAGACTGTGCCGCAGACCGTGCCCGAGCTCTGGCTCCTGGCGTTGTTTGCCACTTCGATCGGTCTGCCGTTCGTCGCGCTCGCCGCGACCGCACCCCTGCTACAGCATTGGTTCGCAGCAAGCGGTCACCAGCAGGCGACAAACCCTTACCTTCTCTATGCAGCATCTAATCTTGGGTCGTTCGCGGCTCTGATGACCTACCCCTTCGTTGTCGAACCCCTATCGACGCTGCACACACAAATTCTAACGTGGTCGTTCGGCTATGCGCTGTTGATGATGCTTATTATGGCGGCGGCGGTTGTCGCAGCCCGCATGCACAAACCTTTGAGCGCCATGACAGTCCCGGCCAGAGCCGCCACTCCCACGATGGCCGACCGCGGAATGTGGACGGCGCTAGCTGCGATTCCGGCCGGCCTCGTGGTCGCCGTCACGGCTGCGATCTCGACCGACTTGGCGGCTGCGCCATTCCTGTGGGTTCTGCCTTTGTCGCTCTATCTTCTAACCTTTGTAGCGATCTTCCGCGAGCGCGCGTGGGTGGCACACGAGCGCGTGCTGAGCTTGGTACCATTCGCTGTGGTGGCCTTGATCGCCACCGCGTCAGCAGAACTTCGGCCGTATTTGAGCGCCTCGCTCGCGATTCACCTTGTAGGTTTTGTGGTCCTCGCACTCGCCTGTCATGGAGAGCTCTATCGGCGCCGGCCGGAGCCTGCGCGGCTAACAGAATTTTACTTGTGGACCTCATTTGGCGGTTTGATCGGCGGCGTTTTCGCCGGGTTGATCGCACCGCACGTGTTCAACGGTGTCGCTGAGTATCCTATACTGGTGTTGGCAGCGCTGCTGGCAATGCCCGGCACATTCGCAGTCGGGGCGGGTCGGTTTATGCGGCAGAGTGGCCCAGGTCTTCTGTTGGTAGCGTTGGGCGTTAGCCTTATGTGGCTCCACGTTCGCATTCCACCCAGCTACGCGCTGCCGATCGAAATCGGGCTAATTCTCGTGGCGGGCGCTATGGTGTTGGTCCGGCGGCTGCCGGCATTGTTTTTCGGCCTCGCGGTGCTAGCCTTCGTCATTGGTAGCCTCGAGCCATTATTCCCGCGTATCGAGCAACGCCGCAGCTTCTTCGGCGTACATCGGGTTGTCGAGGACCGCACGGGGCACTACCGCCTCCTATTGCATGGAACGACTCTGCATGGCGCTGAACGCGTGCGCAATGCGGATGGAAGCTTGGTAACCGGCCGCCCCGAACCGACGACGTACTACTATTTCGGCGGACCGATTGCCGACGCGATCGCGGCATCCCGCGCGGCGCAAGGCCGGTTGGCTCGAGTGGCAGTTGTTGGGCTCGGCACAGGCACCCTTGCTTGCCATCGACAAGACGACGAAGCCTGGACGTTTTTCGAGCTCGATCCTCTTGTGGTCCGTATCGCTCGCGACCCAACTCTATTCCGGTTCTTGTCGGAATGCGGACCCGACATCCCTATTGTGCTGGGAGATGCACGACTGACGCTGACGGCGGCGCCGGAGCGCTTCGACCTCATCGTGCTAGACGCCTTCTCCTCCGATGCAATTCCCGTGCACCTTCTAACGCGCGAGGCATTCGCCGGATATCTATCTCGCCTGACGGCACACGGCGCCATCGTCTTGCACATCTCGAATCGACACATGGCGCTGTGGCGGCCGGCGGCTGCCGTCGGTGGTGCGGAGGGCCTCTTTGCATACGGCAAAGGCCAGCTTCCGCCGGATACGGCCGACGACGAGTTGCGAGAACCTGCGCAGGTTGTTGTTTTTGCCCGGGATGCACGGGATCTCGGCGACCTGGCCGCGCAGGCAGGATGGACCCGCCTTGATCCCGATCCACGCTCAGCCTGGTCCGATGATTATGCCGACATTCTCGGCGCCATTCTCGACCGCAAGCTCCCACGCTGAATTGAGGCTGCGCCTTAATGCGGTTTCTTATGCCGAGAACAAGATCGGTCGTAGCCAACGTACCAAAGCTCTGATTTCCTGTCCCACGGCAAAGAAATAGAGCAGGTGCGTGACCGCAAAGGACAGGAGGCAGGCCCCTAAAATAGTCGCCATCACGAACTGGCCACCCGACGGGACCGCAACGGCTACAAGCGATGCCTGCACAGCGGTGGGTGCACCAAGCCGCCAGCAGACAACCAAAAACAGGGCATAGGCTACACTGGCATGCGTTGCGACCGTGAAAACGGGCCTGGACTTGGCTGCGAGCCCAACACTGGCCAGCGCGAAGATCGGAAGCGCAAGCCCGAAGAACTGAAACCCCTTGATCGGAACAAAATAGCTCAAAACAGCGTCGCTTCGCTGAAAGATGCCGAACATCCTGAGATTGATGAACCAGAGAAATTCAGAGCTCGGAGCATACTCAAGGACACGTGCAGCCAATTCGGCGCAAAGCGTGGCGGCAAACAGCGCCAAGGGCCCCAGGAATTGCAGTTTAAACAGACGGTTCATGTAAAGAAACGGTTCGCGCGACGTAAAGGTCCCCCGGCAAAATGAATTCAAACAGTTCCCCCGTCGACGCTCTGATTATGGCTGATTATTCGGCGGCCTTTCAATGAACCGCCGGCTGCCATTAAGAAGCTCAAGGTTGTTGGCGATGACTGGATTGCCGGGATCGAGCGAATAAGCCTTCTCGAACTTTCGCCGCGCTGCACTCAGGTTGCCGCGCAGCATTAGTGAATAGCCCTGGTCGTTCAGGATTTGAACAGATTCGCCTCCCAGCCGGATTGCTTGGGCATAGGCCTGATCAGCCAGGTCGAAACGACGCAACCGATCGTAGCTCGCTGCGAGCCCAATCCAGGCCGTCAAATCCTTCGGCGATTTCTCGACAGCGTCCTTGAAATAGCGCTGGGAAACCCCGTAACTGCCCCGGTTGAAATGCTCCAGCCCCAGCCGAACGGGTTCATCCGAAGGGTAATATTTGACGTCGGTCGGCTCCTGCACGGGGTCCCCGCCCGGCGGATCCACGGGGGCCACGATTGCTGCCTCCCTCAATGTGTAGTCACACGCCGCGAGGGCTGTCCCCAACCCGCAACACGTCAGCACCAGGACGGTGCGCCGGATAATGATTGTCCCCGCCAGGATCAGCGCACTCATTGGAATATCATCTTTAAATCACCCAAAGCTAAGGCCCCTTGGCGCCTTTACCTGCCCGTACCCGGTGCTCCGCCGACCGGTACCGACACTCCAGCGTTCGATCCAGGCGGCAATCCTTCTATGTTGACATTCTGGGTGACGGGAGGCCGCTGGCCCATCGCCTCCGTCGCATTTCCCATATCGGGAAGCTGATCCACCGGCCGTGTCGTGTTGCCATAGCGCGTCACGGCGGCGCCCACGCGCCGCGCATCGTATGCGATCCTGCGATCACCGGCGTATCGCGGCCAGGGATGAATGGTGTGGGTGACGGCGTTGACCTGTTTGGCATCGCCAGCGCTCATCGTGATGGTGTCGGAACGCTGGAAATAGCGGTCCATCTCGTCATGACCGGCGAGGCCGTAACATCCCCCGAGCAGCAAGGGCGCGAACAGAACCAGATATTTTATGGTCATCTTTTCGCTCCGCTAGTTGAGAGTCTTTACGACCGGCTGATCGCTAACAACGGCGGCCGGCGCCGGAACGGGCGCCCTAAGCTCAGGAGCGATGATATGGCCGTACGGGCCCTTCACGTCGCCACCGGAATTGACGTAGTCATTGTAACGCTTGCGGACTTCCATTTGGCCGTTGAGGAAGAAATCGACATCGTTGGCCGGAAGGCGGGAGTCGAGCGGAGATGCCAGTTGCTGACCGGGTGCGGCCGGCGCGACCAGGCGCGGCGTGACTATAATAACCAGATCCGTTTCCTGCTGCTGGTACGACTTGCTGCTGAACAAGGTTCCAAGCACTGGCACCGAGCCGATCCAGGGCAATTGCGAAACGTCCTCCCGGTTGCGGGTCTGCAGCAGGCCGGCGATCGCAAAGCTCTGGCCGTCGCGCAGTTCGACCGTGGTGCGCGCGTCCCGCCGCGACAGCGCGGGAATAGTCGTGCCGGCAATGGTCACCGCGTTAGCGAAATCAAGTTCGCTGACCGAGGGCTCGACGCGAAGGTTGATCACGCCTCGCGACAGCACTGTAGGAACGAAAGCCAGCTCGACGCCGAATTTCTTGAATTCGATGGTCACCGTCGGAACCAAGCCAGCAGTCCCCGCCGTAGAAGCCACCGGGACCGGGAATTCGCCACCGGCCAGGAAGCGCGCGGCGTCGCCTGAGAGCGCCATCAGGTTTGGCTCGGCGAGGCGGCGGAGGACGCCTTTGGTCTCAAGTGCAGTTATCAGGACGTCCAACGTGTTGCCATTGTTGAACTTCAAAACGCTTGTCAACAAACTGCCAAAAGGCACAGCGCTTCCGGCCAAGGTACTGGCAGTACCGATCAAGGGAAGGCCACCTGGAGTGGCGACATGGCCGTTGGTCACGGGATCCTGCAGAGGCGTACCGTCTCTGCCGCTCAAGATACGTCCGGCTGAGGTCACCGCACCGGCCGAACCGCCGGCGCCAAGGCCGGTGTTGAATCCTCGCGATCCGCTAGCGTTGCCACCAAAGAGATTGACTCCTAAATCGCGACCGGCGTCCCGAGCGACCTCGAGAAAGCGCACCTCCAGCATCACCTGCTGCGGCGCCGCTACGCTCATGGCGTTGACCACGGTGCCACCCTTCGCAACGCTGCCGGTGGCGATTGCCATGGCCCGCTCGGCCGCGACCGCGTCGACCGCCGTTCCGCTGAGCACCACCTGCCCCTCGGAGGCCGAGACGCGAATACCCTGCATGCCGCTGCCGGTCCGGATGTTCTGCTGCAGATTGCCGGTATCGATCACGACCTCGACGTCGAGGATCCCGATCTGCTTCATCGACGAGTCGAACAAAATGACGTTGGTGGTGCCGGTCTGCTTGCCCTGGACATAGATCAGGTGATCGCTGAGCGACTTCACGTCGACGATGTCAGGCGAGCCCGCGACAATCGTTGCAAAAGGCGCATCGACCTTGAAGGTCCGTGACTTGTTGACGACCACCTTGACCCGCTGGACGTCGTTCATTTCGCTGACGAAGACGCCGCCGCCCGAGATGGCGCCGCTGGACGAGACTCGCCGGTCTGCAGCCTCCGCGCGGTTAGCGGACCCAGCCACGGCGAGCGCCGCGCCAAGAGCCACCACGCCGAAGGCGAGAAGCCTCCCTGCCGCCTTACCCGAAACGTGACCGCCACCCATTCGAGTCCCCCCGCTGCGATCCACGGCTACCCCGCAAATCTACGTACTCGACGTCCCCTCTGCGCACGACGCCGCAGAGCTTACAATTTGTCCGATTACAAATCGTTACTTCGTATTTCCGATATCATCATCCCTCGTGCCACCGACTTGCAAGAAGAGAGGCTTACCGCGCTGCGGTGACAGCAGAGAAAACTTTGCGATGTTGCCAGCGAGCACCACTTTTCCGGTCTGCCTGGAACTATTGTGCAGCGCAGGCGCCTCGGGACGGGTCCCGCTGCTCCTCCGGATGCAAGCGCCTATCGGTTTTCGGAAATTCCATTCAGAAAGGCAGACCCACACTCCTGCGGATTCCGATTTATTCCGGCCGGGTATTTCGACTTGAAGCCGGCCACGATTCCAAAATGGAACCGGCCGGCATTCCGATTTGAAGCCGGCCGGGTTTGGAAGTCGGCGTTTTCGTTTGGGTCAGTCCCTCAGGCATCAAGTCCCTGTTGATCAACGAGGGGAAGCGGATACCGGCCAAGAGAGAACTGACCATGCGACAGATACGACAGATGCTGCGGCTTGCCCGTGATGGGGTGAGCGCCCGGGAGATCGGGCGCACGCTCGGCGTGGCGCGCAGCACCATCCAGGACAATCTCAAGCGTGCCTCGACGGCCGGGCTGGCGTGGCCGTTGGCAGGCGATCTGACCGACGCCGTTCTTGAACAACGTCTGTTTGCCCATGCCGGCGTCAGGCGAGGCTTCCGCCGGCGAGCTGAGCCGGATTGGGCCTCGCTGGCCTGTGAGCTGAAGCGGCCTGGCATCAATCTGATGGTGTTGTGGGAGGAGTACCGGGCGGTCCATCCGGAAGGTTATGGCTACAGCCGGTTCTGCGATTTATTCCGGGAATTCGAGCGGCGGCTGTCTCCGACGATGC